>DATELT010000187.1:0-3785 GCA_035276245.1 Chthoniobacterales bacterium | reverse complement strand
GCGAGCAACATCATCAAGCCGGCGTTGAGCCGGGGCGAATTGCAGTGTGTGGGCGCGACGACGCTGAACGAGTATCGCAAATACATCGAGAAAGACGCGGCGCTGGAACGACGATTCCAAACCGTGAAAGTGGATGCGCCGACCGTCGAGGAAGCGATCCAGATTTTGAAAGGGTTGCGGTCGAAATACGAGGCACATCACAAGGCCAAGTTGACCGATGAAGCGCTTGAGATCGCGGTGAAACTTTCCGAGCGATACATCACGGGACGCTTTCTGCCAGACAAAGCAATTGACGTAATGGACGAGGCTGGTGCGCGTGCGCGCATCAATGCGATGACGCGCCCGCCGGACGTGAAAGAGATCGAAAAAGAGATTGAGGTCATTCGCGGGGAAAAAGAGGGGGCGATCAAGGCGCAGGATTTTGAAAAGGCAGCGGGGCTTCGGGACAAGGAGAAGCAGACCAAGGAAAAGCTCGACGACATTCTGGCGAAGTGGCGGCAGGAACGGGAAGAGAAAGAAGTGCTAGTGACCGGCGACGACATGATGCACATCATTTCGAAAGTCACTGGTGTTCCGTTGCAACGAATGGAACAGAAGGAGACCGAAAAGCTCCTTAAGATGGAAGAAGAGTTGAAAGGCAAAGTCATTGGGCAGGACGAAGCGGTGACTGCAATTTCCAAGGCGCTGCGGCGTTCGCGCGCCGATTTGAAGGACCCGCGGCGACCGATCGGTTCGTTTATTTTCCTTGGACCAACTGGCGTCGGTAAAACCTTCCTCGCCCAAACGCTGGCTGAATTCATGTTTGGCGACCGCGACGCATTGATTCAGATCGACATGTCGGAGTACATGGAAAAGTTCACGGCTTCGCGGTTGATCGGGTCGCCGCCGGGTTATGTCGGTTACGAAGAGGGTGGTCAGCTCTCAGAAGCGGTGCGGCGCCGGCCGTATTCGGTCGTTCTGTTTGATGAAGTCGAGAAGGCGCATCCCGATGTGATGCATTTGCTGCTGCAAATTCTGGAGGACGGAAAGATTACCGATTCGCTTGGGCGCAAGATCGATTTCCGCAACACCATTATTATTATGACGTCAAACGTCGGTGCGGAGATTTTGCGGAGACAAACGACGATGGGTTTTGCCGCAACCAAGCCGCTGGGTGAGCACGAGTTCGAAGCCATGCGCGATCGATTGCTGGAAGAGGCCAAGAAAGTATTCAAGCCCGAATTCATCAATCGACTCGACGATATCATTGTTTTCCATCAGCTGACCAGGGCGGACCTGATGCAAATCGTCGAACTCGAAGTCGCCAAGGTTTTGCAGCGGGTGAAAGGCAAGGATGTGCACATCGAGCTTGAGCAATCGGCCAAGGAATTCCTGATCGAAAAGGGATACGATCCGCAATACGGCGCACGTCCGATGCGCCGTGCGGTAGAACGTTATTTGGAAGATCCGTTCGCGGAGGAATTGCTGCGCGGCAATGTGAAGCCCGGCGATGTGGTGCACGTTTCGGCTGAAGGCGGGAAGCTCGTCTTCAAAGCGGTAGCGCCGCAAGCAGCGCCGGCGAGCGCGAGCTGAAGTGCGAGCGTGAAGCTGGCGCGGCGAATCGTGAACCGCGATGAGTGAATAGTGGCCGCAACGTCCCGCTGTTTTCTCTATTTGCTAATCACTTTTGAATGGTGCGTTGGTTGTAGCGGCGCCTGTGTCAAGCGCCGAGGCTGAGAACAGGCGCCTGGCACAAGGCGCCTCCACACCTTCAAACTAGGCGCGAGGATGGGCTTCACTGTAGGCTTTTTTGAGGCGTTCGACCGTAACGTGTGTGTAAATTTGCGTTGTCGATAAACTGGCGTGGCCTAACAAGGCCTGCACACTGCGCAGGTCGGCGCCGCGATCGAGCATATGGGTGGCGAAGCTGTGGCGCAATTTGTGGGGACTGATGGAGATTGGGATGCTGGTAAAGCGCAAATAGCGGCGCACGATTAGCCAAATCGAGCGGGCGGAAATTCGACGGCGCGCCTTGTTAATGAACAAAGGACCGCTATGGACTTTGGCGGCGGCACGGTAACGCTGGATTGCATCAAGTGCCGGTAAGCCGACGGGGCAAATGCGTTCCTTCCTGCCCTTTCCGAAAACGCGAACCGACTCGGTGTAGAGATCGACGTCGGCGACATCGAGCGCGCCGAGTTCGCTCAACCGGAGACCGCTACTGTAAAACAATTCCAAGACGGCGGTGTCGCGCAGTGGCATCCAGATCGGTGCGGTGGAATGTTTTTTCACACGCAGCGGCGCGGAAAGAAGTTCTTCGATCTGTTGCCGCGTGAGCACGATGGGCAGCTGCCTCTGCACCTTTGGCAATTGCACTTCCGCGCTCGGATCGTGCGCCAGTTTTTTCCGGGTCCGCAAAAACTTGTAGAACGTTCGCAAAGCGGAAAACTGAAGCCGAATATAACTACGGGCGGCTTTTTCTTTCGAAAGATGAAAAAGATAATCGCGAAAATCGTCGGCCCGACACTTGAGCCAGGGCTTCGATTTCAGTTGCTCCCGAATTTTAGTCAGGGCGCTTTCGTATGCTTTCAGTGTGCGAGGCGACGCGTTACGCTCGACTGCGAGAAAGCGCAGGAATTCGCCTGCCAAATGATCTTTCGACGATTGCGGTTGCTTCGGTTTAGGCACGTCATTCGCCTGCCGCGCCGGAGCAAAGCGTAAGCGGGGCATTCGCGCTTTCCTCGTTCCTCACAGCTGCGGTTTTTCGATTTGATACCGGCTCACCTCGGCCTGGGCGCGTCCAGAGAATTGACTGGAGAAAATCGGCGGCGGATTGGTCGAAATGACCTCGTAACCTTTCAGGACGAATTCCGGGTAAATGGTATTGCTGGCGGGCTCGTAGACCTTGTCGCCGCTAAAGTAACCGTAGAGCTTGTATTCATAATTGTTGTCGTTCCCGAAATCGAGGTGCTCGCGATCGGGGGCCAGCTTCTGCTTCTCGTTCAACATTACGAGTTGCGATTCGCTCCAGGGCTGCCCCGGACGACGGACGTAGCCCCAGAATTTGAAGTCAGGTTTATAATATCGACGACCGATAAAATAGTCGCCCGGCGTTTCGGCAGCATACTTTTGCGCCATTTCTACCTTTGCGGCTTGAATGCCGGCTGGGGTCGTTTCGCATCCGGCTAGAAGGAACATGGGCAGAGCCATTCCAAACAAACAAAAAGTGCGCTTCATTGCCAAATTTGTTCACCAAGCAACCGATCGACGCAACGTCGTTTTCGCTTTTGCTTCCGTCCTGGTCATCGTAAAATTCCGGTCATGATTGAGCTTGAAGTTTACGCCGCCGGCTTACGCGACATCGACAAGATTCTCGAGCTTGATCACCAGCTGGAAACTATTCCCGGGCTGCGCTACAAAGTCGATCGCAATCACGATCTCGTTTATCTGGAGATGGACGAAACTGCGATTACTCTTCGGGACCTGCGTGCCATGTTTCGTAAAATCGGACTGGAACCGCGTTTCATCGGCGCGGTACCGGATGAAATGCGCTCAAAATCGAGGACTCAGCCGCTCGCTTCCTGATTTCCCGGAGCGGGGATGGAGGTGAGGCCGAAAATGATCGCGCGTTTTCTCATCGCCATTGGCGCGCCATTCGTTGCCTTTGTCCGCTATTTGGGAGAGGTGGTTCTGTTGGCAGCCGATACATTTCGCGCTACTTTCACCCGCCGGCTACGCTGGCGACTGTTCCTCGAGCAAATTGTCGAGATCGGATTATTGTCGCAACTGGTCGTGATTGTAACGGG
>DATELT010000186.1:0-6454 GCA_035276245.1 Chthoniobacterales bacterium | reverse complement strand
AAGTTGCGTGGATCCAATTCGATAGCGCGTTGGTAATTTCGCACTCCATCTTCGTGCGCTCCTCTTCGCCGCGCGATGGCGGCGGTTAACTCGTAAATCTCAGGAGCATTAGTCAGTTTGCTGCGAGCTACCTCAAGCTCAGCCAGCGCGCCGTCATAATCGCGATACGCGCGGTAAAGATGATTGGCGCGCGCGAGATGCGTTTCACCACTGTCGGGCTTCAATCGCGACACTGCTTGCAGTGCCTGCTCGGCCAAAGCAAGGCGCTCCGGTGTGTGGTCGGTGCTAATTCCGTAAAATGTATCGTGCGCGTAAACGAGCTGGACTTGAGCGGCAAAGAACGATGGATCACGACTGAGGGCTTGGTTCAGTAAATCGATTGCCTGCCGCAGATGCTCGCCCTGAATTGCACTGAAGCTTACGCTCAGAATGAGGTCTTTGGCTCGGCTGTAGAGTTCAAAAGCGGCGACGTCTGTGGTCGGGCGTTGCTCAATCGCATTTTTCTCCGCGGGCGAGAGCTTGGCCTGTAATTGGTCCGCAATCGCTTTCGCGATCTCGCTTTGAATGGCGAAAACATCGGCCAGATCTCGATCATAAGTTTGCGCCCAGAGATGTGCGTCATTGCGGGCATCGATCAGCTGCGCGTTCACCCGCACGCGATTGGCAACTTTTTGCACGCTGCCTTCCACCAAATGCGCGACCCCCAGTTGTTGCGCGATCTCGCGCAGGTTGCGCGCGGCTCCAGTCTTGTACTGCATCACCGAAGTCCGGCTGATCACTTTCAGGTCGGCGATTTTGGCGAGGTCAGTCAAAATTTCGTCCTGCACCCCGTCAGTGAAGTAGGCGTTCTGCTTTTCGTCACTCAGGTTTTCGAACGGCAGAACCGCGATGCTTTTTTCGTGGACAGCATTCGGAGCGTTGGCCGGAGTGGCACTCGATACTGCGGCGGGACTGGCAACAGATGCTTGCGATGTCGCAGCGCTGGCGCCGAGCGGCGCCGAACGCCGCGACAAGAAATATCCGCCCACAGCAAGGACCCCCGCGATTATGACAGCAGCAGCGATCATCCAGCGCCGACTTGTTCCCGGCTTCTCGGCTGCAATCGGCACCGCCGTGGCTGTTTTATGTCGCGCCTGGAGAAACTTCTGGGGCACCTCGGGATTCCCATGGTCTTCGGTGTAGAGATTAACGACTGAAACGCGCGCGCCGTGCTTCACCTCGCATTCGCCGAGATCATGCAGATGTTGCTTCCACTGGCCGTACTGCTCCAGGTCTTCGGCCATATGTTTCGACACCAGAATGTGACCAGCATCACCACAATCCATTATCCGCTGCGCGATGTTGATGCCGGCACCGGCAATATTGGAACGGCCACTTACGTCAACCACACCGCTAACCGGCCCGCTATGAATCCCCATGCGCAGCTGCAACTCGGGGTGTCCGCCGGCGGACCTGCTGATCTCCAAGGCGCATTCCACCGGCGCCGCGGGCGTGTTGTAGAAAACCAGCGCCATTCCGTCACCGGTCGGCACAGTAAGGAGACGGTGCTTTGCCTCGGCTGATTGGAAATGTTCGGACTCGCGGACAATTTGATTAAGCAATTCGAGCAAGCGCCGCTGCTCCGAAGTCACAAGCTTGGAGTAGCCGACGATGTCGACAAAGAGGACATAGGCGATCTCGAGCTCAATCTCCTTCTTAACTTCCACGGACACAGCGGCCAATTCTACTCGGTTGCGAGCGACTGCTCTAGATCATTCTTTACCCAAGGCACCGCCCCTTGATTTTTGGTTTGCATAAATGAATACCCGTCGTCACGCTAATGCAGGTTAGATATTGGCTAACAACAACTAATCGATCGACGGGCTATAGGGCGATCGAGTCAGAAAAAAAGGAGAAAACATTATGAATGGTTCAACTTCCACGGGCGGCAAAGGTAATATGATTTGGGGGATTCTCATGCTGATCTGCGGGTTTTTGGCGATCGGTCTGCCGTTCGCCTCCGGGATCGGTGTTGCGATTGTGATCGGCTGGCTTCTGCTCGTCAGCGCGGTCTGGCATCTGTTCTTCGGGTTTCGATCGGGCAGCGGCATCGGCGGTTTTCTCTGGGAACTGTTGCTCGCGATCGTGTACGGCGCGGCCGGGCTCATGCTCCTTTTCCGTCCACTCGCCGGTCTCGCCTGGCTCACCCTCGTGCTGGCAACATTTCTCGTGATCGAAGCCGTTCTCGAGGTTGTTCTTTATTTCAACATCCGTGGCCGGGTGAATTCCGGCTGGGTTTTGGTCGATGCCTTCATCACGCTGGTGCTCGGGATCCTGATCTGGGTGCACTGGCCGTCTAGCTCAATCTGGGCGATCGGAACGCTCATCGGCATTAGTCTGATCTTCAGCGGTATCTCGCGTCTGATGCTATCGTCGGCGGCCGCACCGAAGCCAGCGGCGACAACGGCGTGAGTTGTTGAAGCGCTCGCCATCGGAGAGCCCGAAGGCTTTCGGGTTTGATGCGGCGGACATCAGGCGATTTTTTGGCGCGTCGATCTATTTTTCTTAATTATGGCAATTAAACGGCTGGACGCGCGTTTGAATCTTCGCTCAAATGGTCGCAGGATATGAAAAGGGAATTAAAACCAGCAGAACGCGAGGAGATCGTTGCCGCGGTCGCGGCCGGCGACAGGGTAAAGGCGACGAGTATTTATCTTTCGGCCACAGAAGGTAATCTGACCGAGGCCCAGAATTTCATAAGAATTCTGAGGGAGGAGAGAGTGGCAGCGCTGGAGGCAGAAGAAAAAACAAGATAGGGCCGACGCCGCGTGGTTCGTTGAAGCGTTGAAGTGTTAAATCGATGACCGCAATTTCGGCGGTCCCATTCGACTCTGCTCAGGGCAGGCTCCGGCCGCCGCTACAGAAAGCCTCCTTTGTCTCGCGCTTGATCCGCCGTTCATATAAGGATAAAGGCACATTCCGATAGATGTCTCCTCTCTTAATTAAGATTAGCAAAGATTTTGCGACCATCTGGACGACCATCGATCCGATCGGGAACGTGGCGATATTTGCCGGGGTGACCGCTGCTCTTTCGCGGACAGAGCGGCACCTGACGGCGCTGCGCGCTGTTTTTTACGCCACGATCATCCTCGTGGCCGCCATGACGATCGGCCAAGTCATTCTCGACGCGATCGGCATTCACATGCACTCGCTCAAAGTAGCTGGCGGCGTCATTCTGTTCCTGTTCGGCCTGCGGATGCTTTTCGGGAAACTCGATTCGAAGACGGAACACTCGCCGGACGCTGGGCGCGACCTTGCAGTTTTTCCGCTGGCGGTGCCTGCCATCGCCGGGCCCGGCGCGATGATGGCGATAATTGTTTTGACTGATAACGATGTTTACACGGTACCGGAACGGATCCAAACCGGTGTTGTGCTTCTGGTGGTACTCGTCGTGACCTATCTTCTGCTGCTTTTTTCGGATGGGATTCTGCGGGTGATAGGTCGGCACGGCGCATCCGTCCTGGTGCGCGTAATGGGACTTATCCTTTGCTCGTTGGCAGTGGAAATCGTGCTGACTGCGCTGGCAGTGGGAAGCTGGGCACCGGTTGGAGCGCCGTAATAGAATCCGAGCTCTCCGACTAGCGGAATCGAATTGGCCTCGGAGCGGCGGCCGGCGACCGCGGCGACAGAGTCCATCAGTCCGGCGGGCGTGGCTCGTTCCCCGGATGTTTCGGGTGATGATGAGTGTAACGGAAGTAAAGATTTCGCAGGTAAACCGGCAGTGGAAATAACGCGCTCAACACCCCGACCGAATCATGACGGTAAAAGGCGAAATAAATCAGTAACAAAATCGAGCCCAGTGCACTGCACTCCCAAAAGCCGAAGGGAATAATGCTTTTGCGCGCGCGTTCCGAAGCAATCCACTGTATGATGAAGCGCGCTCCAAAAACGAGGTTGCCGCTCCAGCCCAGAATTTTCCAGGCGTTGACGGTGATTCCTGCGACTGTCGCGTCGGCAATCGCGTCGGCAATCAAATAAAAGCTGTGCATGGCGGGAGGTTGCCGAAGAACGCGGACCGTCGCGAGTCTTTTCCCTCACACATTTTCGTTTAAGCTGTGCGGGTGGAATCGATCTGGGACCGGGCCAATGCGCAGTTGCGCGATCTTGCTGTTTATCAGCCGGGCAAACCGATCGAAGAGACTGCGCGCGAGCTAGGCTGCGAACCCGAAAAAATCATCAAGCTGGCTTCGAACGAAAATCCTCTCGGCCCATCGCCGAAAGCGATCGCGGCGATGCGCGAGGCGATTGAAAAAGCGCATCTTTATCCCGACGGCGGCGCGTTTTATTTGCGTAGCGCTATTGCCAAAAAGCTAAAGATCACACCGGATCACATCATTCTCGGCAACGGCTCGAACGAAATCATCGAGCTGCTCGCTCACGCGTTTGTCGAGCGCGGTGACGCCATTGTCACTTCCGAGCATGCCTTTGTTGCCTACAAAATCATCGCCCAAGTTTTTGGCGCGGAAACAATCGAAGCGCCCAGCCGCGACTACGGCCATGACGTCGATGGCATCCTCGATGCCGTCACCGATCGGACGGAGATTATTTTCATCGCTAATCCGAATAACCCGACCGGCACATTCTTATCGGCCGATGAAGTCGAGCGTTTCATGGCGCGCGTGCCGCCACACCTCATCGTCGTTTTTGACGAAGCCTATTACGAATTCGTCGACCGAATGCCCGACACCGTTCGTTACGTCCGCGAAGGTCGAAGTGTGGTCGTGCTGCGGACGTTTTCCAAAATTCATGGACTCGCGAGTGTACGCGTCGGCTATGGAGTTGCCCGGCCGGAATTGATCGAGGTACTCCACAAAACGAGAGAGCCGTTTAACGTCAATGGCATCGGTCAGGTCGGCGCATTAGCGGCGCTGGCCGATGAGGAACATCAGCGCAAAACGAAAGCGTTGATCGATGAAGGGCGCGCCTATTTCGAAAAAGAATTTACTGCCATGAACCTGCGATTCATTCCGAGCGCGGCGAATTTCATTCTGGTGAATGTCGGCGACGGCCTTTCGGTTTTTCGCGCTCTGCTAGAGCGCAAAATCATCGTGCGCGCGATGAAAGGTTATAAGTTGCCCGAATGGGTCCGCATTACCATCGGGACGATGGAGCAAAACCGAAAATGCATCGCCGCCCTGCGCGAAGTGCTGGACCGGTAGCACAGGCTGGAAGCCTGTGTTACGCGCGCTGCTCTTTCCGAACCACCAGCTTCAACCCCGACCAAACTTCGTCCACCGCGCATACCTTGATATCGACCAGTCCCATCGGCAGCGCCAGGTCGCGAATCGTGTCCTCAGTAATGTCGGTTTTAACTCCAGAAGATTTCTTCGGCCACGAAACCCAGATCACTCCATCAGGAACGATCTTGGTCCGATAGGATTTCAACTTCGCTTTGAGCTCAGACGCCGAAGCCGCGAAAAGATGGACGAACGCTGATTTCGGATGAGTAAGCCACTTGACGTGGACGTCGGCAGGCAGGGCCAGTAAAGAACGGTAATTCTCAGGTCCGCCATCAATGTATGCGGACATGCCCGTCTTGTAGCCAAGTTTTTTCCAAAGGGGAGTGCCTGAATACCCAGCCATAGCTCCGTTTGCGGTCTCGTCGCAGTATTGTATCGATATTTATGACGGCGGAAGCTAACTTATTTCCGTTCCGTATCGGCCTGAGGTGAATCGTTCAGTTGTCTCGCGAGAAACGATCGCGGCCATTTCTACTGCGGCTGGTGAGGCCGCCATCGCATTGGTCCGGATATCTGGGGAAAACGCGATCGAAGTCGCGGACAAAATTTTTCGTGGGAAACGTCCGCCGTCGGATCTGGAATCGCACACTCAGCATCTTGGCCAAATCATTGAAAACGGAAACGTGCTTGATCAAGCAATGTTGTCGGTCCACCGCGGGCCCCAGAGTTATACGGGTGAGGATTTGATCGAGATCAGCTGCCATGGTGGCGCCCTGGTCACAGCCAGAGTTCTCGAAACCTGTTTGCGGTCGGGCGCGCGTCCGGCGCGACCCGGAGAATTTACCGAGCGCGCTTATCTCAATGGCCGGATCGATCTCACCCAGGCCGAAGCCGTCATTGATCTGATTCGCGCGCAAACGGACCTGGCGTTGCGCTCCGCGACCGAACAATTGCGTGGCCGATTGGGGGAGGAATTTCGCGGATTGCAGCAGCGACTCATCGAAATCATCGCCCACGTCGAGGCGTCGATGGACTTCCCGGAGGAAGGAATTTCGCCGGATGATACCGGGACAATTCGGAATCGCCTCGCGTCATTGCAAAACGATATCGACAAGCTAATCGCGACTGCCGAGACCGGTCGAATTTTGCGTGAGGGGCTGCGCGTTGTGATTTTCGGCGCGACCAACGCTGGCAAATCGAGTCTGCTCAATCGCATGCTCGGATTTGATCGCGCG
>DATELT010000185.1:0-3589 GCA_035276245.1 Chthoniobacterales bacterium | reverse complement strand
AGCGACTGGTTAGGCCTATTTGCTCACTTCATCCCGGTTATCGGCAGCTGAGTGGCTTTAACGATGCTCAATGCTTCTTCCTTTGTGAAGCCTTCTTTCTGAAGCGCGTCGTAGTAAATCCTCTGGAAGTCGGCCAATCGTGCAGCACGTTCGGGGCGGGTCGCTTCGTTAAACATGACACTCATCATGCTGCCAAACATGCTGTTCATCTGCTCTTGGGGGAATGGAAAAGGTGACGGTGCGGGCGGCGGGGACGCTGCTGGGTTGGGACTTGGTTTCTGGCCAAACGAGGAACTGGCCAGCGTGAACGCGAGGATCAAACTGATGCCGAGAGGTGATTGAGTTTTCATATGCGTGTGATTAAGGTCTAACGAGATAAAGCATTCGCACCGTCCAGGAGTTGCTTGATCACAAAGATGTGAGCACAACGATGATTTATACCCATGTTTTGAATCAACCGGGAATCGGGGTGCGAAGCCCAATGGATGTGGCCGTTACCTCGGGACACTGAGGTCCGACCCGGACAGGCGCTTCTCCTACATTTTCAGGGCAGGCTACCGCCTGTGGTCGATTGGCGTTGCTTCGCGCGTACGCACTACGGGAATGGTAGTAAACGGGCAACGGCGGGGAAAGGAAAAACGCGGCGACGCGTTTTTTGGTTGAGGGTTATTGGTTGAGAGTTGAGAGGGGAACGAAGCGTTGAAGCGTTAAAGGGTCGAAGCGGACGAAGGCAAACACCGAAGGCCGAATGGTTCCGAGCCGGACTGGCGTTTTCTTCGCGACTCGGGACGACAGGTAATGGGGCCGCGGTGGTGGTTCGACGATCGCCCGCGGAGCGATCGATCCACCGTCGTCATTCTTGCTTCGGATTTCCTTCGTAATTTCGCATTCGGATTTCGTCATTTTGCCCGCAGTTGCATCGCGCACGTCGACGCAGTTAGAGATGTCTCGACTCCGCTAGACATGACAACTGAGCCATCGTTCGCGGGCGCTTACATGCGGAAGCGTTCGCCTAAATAGAGCTGGCGGCTGATGGGGTCGTTGATGAGGAAATCTTTGGAGCCTTCGCTTTCGACCCGGCCTTCGTAGATGAGGTAGGCACGGTCGACGATCGATAAGGTCTCGCGCACGTTGTGGTCGGTAATAAGAATGGCGAGGCCGGACTTGCGCAGGTTGACCACAATTTGTTGCACATCGTAGACCGCAATCGGGTCGACCCCGCTGAATGGTTCGTCGAGCATGAGCAGGCTCGGACTGGTCACGAGTGAGCGCGCGATGGTGAGTCGGCGTTTTTCCCCGCCGCTCAAAGTTAACGCCGTGTTCTTCGCGATCTTCTCGATCCCGAATTGATGGAGCAAATGATCACAACGCTGTCGCCGCTCGCGTTTGTTCAAGGGTAAGGTCTCGAGAATCGCCAGGATGTTTTGTTCCACCGTCATCTTGCGGAAAATCGATTCTTCCTGCGGCAAATATCCCATGCCGAATCGCGCCCGTTTGTACATCGGAAACGTAGTAACGTCCTGGTCGCGAAAAATGACGCTCCCGCTGTTGGGCCGAACCAGACCGACGATCATATAAAATGTGGTGGTCTTGCCGGCGCCATTGGGCCCCAGTAAGCCAACGATCTCCCCGGCTTTGACGTTAACATTGATGCCGTTGACCACGGCGCGGCCACCGTAAATTTTCACCAGTTCGCGCGTCGACAACACATCCGGCGGGACGGTCACCTTTGTCCCAGTCGGTGAAGGTGCAGTGGTCGCGCTAATCATGGTTTCGGCGAGGGTGTTGCCGAAGGCGATGGTGACTTTCCGGCGTTTGGTTCCTGGCGAATCTCGGTGCGGCTGGGACCATGAGTGTTGAGGTGTCCGTCTTGATCAATAACCATCACGGTCTCGGCGCTGGTGGCAATGTGCATGTTTGGTCCTTGCTGAACTTTTGGCATACCCGTCAGCTCGACCCTGCCATCCCCAGCCGTGTAGACGGCGTGTTCGGACCGACCAACGGCGCGGGTCGGTGGCCCGCCGTTCGGATCGGGCCTGTCGCGGACCAGACCAACGTTTCCCTCGGCAATCGCTTTCTCCAATCCCTGGTCTTCACCTTTATGCAAATACACCGTTAACTTGTCTGACTGAAGGTTGAATCGGGGATCGAAAACTTTCACGTTACCGGTGAAAATACCCATGTTCTTTCCCGAATCGAAGGAGGCTTCATCGGCATAAATTTCGGTGGTGATGGGGCCTTTCGATTCGTTCGCAAGAGGATTTTTGGGCGCGGTCGCCTTCGCCTTGGGCTTCGGCGAGTTCGCCGGCTTAGAGGTTTGCGCAACCGTGGTAACGACCTCATTCTGGGCGAAGGCAGTCATCGCCAGGCCACAGATTGCGAGTCCCAAGAGTTTCATGGCTGCTTTTGCGGGGATGGTTGCGGCGATTGTTGCGGCCTCAGCTTCGATTGGTCGGTAATCACCATTTTGACGTTGCCGGTCATGGTTCCGTGCCGCGCCGCTGTGTCAAACCGGACCGTATCACCCTCGATCTCGAAATCGGCGCGCTTGATCGTAGTTCGTTGCGGTGAACTGAGGACACGAGTATTCAAGTCCAGCACGGAATCTGCCATTGCGATCTGGAGATCGATCTTATTGTCATCGGTATAGGTCGTGATATTGAGATCGCGAAATTGCATGTGATTCTCATCGATTCGCTTCGCCGTTCCGGCAATGAAACGACCCCGCAAATGTCCGTTCTCGTCAATATCGGGCAG
Organism: Chthoniobacterales bacterium; assembly: GCA_035276245.1. Taxonomy (GTDB): domain Bacteria; phylum Verrucomicrobiota; class Verrucomicrobiia; order Chthoniobacterales; family UBA10450; genus AV69. The sequence continues at coordinate 832 of DATELT010000185.1, read as the reverse complement.
CGTCAGGCCCTTGGCTTCGTGGCCGATGGGCAAGGGGACCTGGCTTCCTGATCCTGGACTCGCCGTGGCAGACCCAGATGGTGACGCCGTGGTTTTCGCTTTCTTATGTTTTTTGGATTGCTGGGCGAAATCCGCCGGTGCGATCAAAAGCGTTAACAACCCCAAAAATATCACGCGTCCAGCGCGACCGTTAAGAAACGGCAGCATGAACAGCTTTTAACACGCGAAGAACCTTCGGCAAATTTTTCAGTGGCAGCTGATTTGGGCCGTCGGACAGGGCGCGCTCCGGATTTTCGTGGACTTCCATGAAGACGCCGTCGCATCCGGCGGCCACCGCCGCGCGTGCCAGGACGGGTGCGAGGTCTCCGTCACCCGCGGTCGAATCGCCCGCGCCGCCAGGGCGTTGCACGGAATGAGTGGCATCGAAAATCACTCGATAACCGGCTTCGCGAATCCATGCCAGCGACCGAAAATCAGCGACAAGATTGTTGTAGCCAAAGGTGGTGCCGCGTTCGGTGAAGAGGAATTGTTTTGCGCCAAACTTTTCCAATTTCTCGGCGATATTCTTCACGTCCCAGGGGGCAAGAAATTGCCCTTTCTTGACGTTTACTGCGCGATCCGTTTCTGCTGCGGCCCGCAAGAGATCAGTTTGACGGCAAAGGAAGGCGGGGATTTGCAGTAGATCGATGAATTCGCCTGCCATTTCCGCTTCGACCGGGGAATGCACATCCGTCGTGACCGGGATTTTCAGTTCGCGGCCGATGGACGCGAGAATTTCGCAGCCTTGGCGCGGGCTAATTCCGCGAAATGATCTCGCCGAGGTGCGGTTCGC
>DATELT010000184.1:0-3645 GCA_035276245.1 Chthoniobacterales bacterium | reverse complement strand
TTCGCAGTGGAATTCCGATGACGGCCGCTTGGGCATCGAGTAATTCCTCGCGCACGCCGTGATGACTAATCCGCCGATATTCCTCGGAAACGGTCGCCATTAATTCTACCACTTCGTAGTCGGTGTTGCCCAACAGATCGTGTAAAGCCATCGCGCTGTCTTTTCCACCACTCCAGGAGATCACGACCGGTTCTCTCATCTACCAGACCCGTTTGTGACTACATCTTGTTGAGTCATAATTCCCTCGCTTAACGACACCCATCCGATTCCGCGATGGCCGAATGAAAACCGACCAGGATGAAGAATCTCGGCCACCATTTGCGCGGATTCGACCAGCCGCGGCCCCGGTCGATTAAAAAAGTGATGGCCGTCGATCAAATAGACTTGGCCGTTTTCGGCCGCGCGCAGCTTCGGCCAGCCGGCATTCTCGGTTAGCAGATGAAGATCGTCGACAGTCTGCGCAATCTTGAAACCGCACGGCGCCAGCAAGATGACGTCCGGATTCGCCTCGATTAAGTCAGTCCAGTTCAACCGAGGCGAGTGCTCGCCGGCTCGTCCAAACAGCGGACGACCACCGGCGATTTTCACCAACTCCGGCATCCAGTTTCCTGCGCTCATCAACGGTCCAAGCCACTCGATAACGGCAACGCTCGGACAGCTTTCGATCGCGGCGGTTTTTTCGCGAATCGCATCCAGGCGCCCTTTAAAAGATGCAATCAAGTGCGCGGCGCGCTGCGAGTCGTCAAGCGCTTCGGCAACTCGGCGAATGTCGCTCACGACCTCATCCAGATTATTGGGCTCGAGCGAGAGCAACACCGGCTTTGCCCCAATCCAAGTGTGAAGTGCGTGCTCCAAATCGCGCGGTGTGACCGCACAAACCGCGCATTGAGTCTGCGTCAAAATCAAACTTGGCCGCAGCTCGCGAAGCCGCTCAACATCGACATCATAGACCGAAAGACCGTCGGCCACTATTTGCTTCACTTGTCGATCAATGTCGTAAGACGACGCCCGTGCCGAGACTCGTGTGGAGCTGCAAGGCGGCAGTTGCTCAACGCCGGGCGGAAAGTCACACTCGTGGGAGCGGCCGACGAGATTCCGGGCGAATCCGAGGGCAGCGACAATTTCGGTCGCGCTCGGCAAGAGCGAAATCACGCGTTGGCCGGTCCTCATTTTTCAATTGGGAGTCGCTTGGGCCATTCTCGGTAATTTTCCAAATCGCGGCGCACACAGAACCGCGCCCAGCTCGTTCAAACCAACCATGATGAACAGCCAAATGAGGTTCCTGAGACCAAGCTGCGCGACGATTGCGGGTGAAAATGTTTCGACGCCGCCGAGCACCCACGCCGCCAGGAAGAGCCAGACTTCATATGCCGCGAAGGCGAACAAAAGAGCGAGGCCAAGACGTAAAATTACCGGAAAAGGCTTCCCATGCTTGATCGCGCTCGCCGCAGCGAACGTTGACAAAAGTGCGCCGCCACAAATGGCAAGTCCCCACAACGCGACATTGAGCGTTCGCGGAAAATCGAAGAGAATAAAGCCGATGAATTGATTGATTAGCCAGATCAATGTCATCTCCCGCAGCGCTGTCGGCAACCGCACCGTTCCGGCCAATGCGACGGCGAGCGCGGCAAACGGTGTAACACACGAAATTACAAGACTCGCGGCGACACTCGTGAGGACGAGAATTACCAGCCAAATCAAGTTTGCCGTATCCAATGGACGATTGTCCGTGTCAGCTTTGCCGTTTGACTCGGAAGGCATAATCATCGCGAAGTGTCCTTCGAATAGTTTTCCATCTCACTTGCGCTAGTTCTCGGCAGTCGTGTTTTAGCATCGAAAGCGACGCGCACGCCGGCGACAAAGCCAAAGCCTGGCCGTTGAAACCCGGTCGGATCCTGATATCGCTCATCGAATAAATTGTCGGCTCTTGCAAACAGGCTGACATCTTTGCGAACTTCATATTCGACCGCCAGGTTCACCACAACATACGGATCAGTGTTCAATCGCGGGATGGAGAAGCTGCGGTTTCCGTCCACTTGCGAGCCGACATAAAGCAGAGTGCCGGAAATTGAAAGTCGGTCGATTGGTTGCCAGGCTGCATTCACGGTGGCTTTGTGTCTAGGCCGGCGCAGCAATTCTAGACCGGTCTGATCATCGGTCGCGTTCGTATAAGTATAATCGCCGCGCACCTTGAAACGATCCGTTATCGCAAGCGAGACAAACGCCTCTACGCCCTCGGTTGTCGCGCGCCCGATATTTTCGAGTGACGTGAACGCTGCGTTCGGCAGGATCAGATTTTTGATGTCATTATGAAAATAAGTAGCGCCAAATCGGAGGCGATCGTCCCCCAATGGTTGTTCGAATCCAATGTCGTAACCCTCACTTTCTTCCGGTTTTAAGTTTGGGTTGGCAAAAAAATTGAAGGCCGGAAAACTGACGAAGAGCTGCGTCAGGCTCGGCGCTTCAAAGCCAGTTCCATAACTTGCTTTCAGCTTCGTGCCGATTTTGGGAACCAGGTAGGCCTGGGCGATTCGCCAGGTTGTCTTGCCGCCGAAACGCTCGTTTTCATCGTCACGAACGCTCGCGGCAGCAAAAAGATTGTGCACGATTTGCGATTGTAATTCCGCAAACCCGGCTACGTTCGCGTTCTCGGCCGAAATCGGACTCTCGAGCAGGCGATCGTTTTGATCTTCGACGCCGAGGAGCAAGGTATGATCTTCTGTCAGCGTGATATTGCCCTGCCAATCGAACTTGATTCGATCGCCGCGGTTTAGGTTTGGTGGCGGAGTGCCAAACCCAAGATCGGGCGCCTGGATTTCGGTGCGATAGTAAGTGTAACCGATGCCTGCGGAAGTTTTGAATCGGCCATCGAATAATACCAGATGCGCCTGGCCGCGCGTGAAAAGCTGCTCCGCGTCTTGCTCGCTTTGTTTCGCCGCCGGCACGCTCGGGAAAACGGAGAAATCGTCGCCGGTAAAAAACAGCGTCGAATTCACATATCGAGCCGTCACATTGAATCCGAACGCATCCGTAACATCGAAGCCCATCTTGGTTGAGAGCGTGGTGTTCTCATAGCTGTCGTTGATTCTCTTGACTCCCGGAGGTAGAAGATCCAGTGGCGTTACCGGCGTATCGTCGACCAGAAAATGCGCGATGTTGAAGGCGTAATTGAAACGTGATGTGGATCCGCTTACCCCGGCCGTCTGGTTAAACGTGTCGAACGAGCCGCCCTCGAGCGTTCCGGTAAAATGCGGCGGACCTTCGCCTTTTTTAGTTACGATGTTAATTATGCCGCCAAGCGCATCCGATCCATAAAGGCTGCTTTGTGGGCCGCGCAACACCTCTACGCGCCCGATGTCCGCCGTCAGGACATGCGCAAAATCGAAGACGCCATCTTGGCTCGGATCGTTGGCATCGATCCCATCGATCAAGACTTTTGTGTGATTTGAGTTGCTGCCGCGCATGAAGACCGAGGTTTTCCCACCGGGGCCTCCAGTCTGCACGACGTTTAGCCCGGGCACCGTTTGCAGGACATCGGGCAAAGTCCGTTGTTGATTGCGATCGATTTCGTCGTCTGTGATCAATGTAACGGAACTGCCGATCTGATCGATCGGCGTTTCAATTCGAGTTGCCGAAACGACGACA
>DATELT010000183.1:0-2640 GCA_035276245.1 Chthoniobacterales bacterium | reverse complement strand
CGCAACGGCATCAACCGCAAACCAGGACCTGCTCAAGCAGCTCGGTGCGGATGTGGCGATCGATTACACGAAGCAGAAATTCGAAGAGATCGCGAAAGACGTTGATTGTGTGCTGGATCCGGTCGGCAAAGACACGCTGGCCCGATCCTATGGGGTGGTGAAGAAGGGCGGCATCATATTGGCCCTGGTCGCGCGGCCCGATCCGGAGCAACTCAAAAAACACGAGATTCGGGCGGTTGGCATCTGGGCCAAGCCGAACGCGAAAGATCTTTTTGACATCGCACAGCTGATCGATGCCGGTAAGATTAAACCAATTGTCACGCAAATTCGGCCGTTGACCGAAGCGATCGCCGCCGAACAGCAGGCGGAGACGCATCACACTCGCGGAAAAGTTGTCCTGCGCATCGCCGAGGAACCGAAAGGGTGACGGGCCTATGGGACCATGCGACGATGACCGATTAGGGCACTACGGACTTGTCGCAAACGGCGGTGGCGCCATCCGGTCGACGCAGCTGACATCGAGATTCTTAGCGTCACCTTTTTCCATGAACTCCATGATCAGCCGATCGAGACATCCAGGATCCGTTAGACCATCGACGCCGTGGCCGGCTTGCGGAATGATGACATGTCTGGAATTGGGCAGATTGCTCGCGACTTCCTCGCCGCGCTGCGGTGGTGTCACCGGATCCATGTTGCCGGAAAAAATAAGTACCGGAACATTCGATGACACGGGTTCACGAAAATTGTCTGGTATTTTGGCACGCGGCCACATTCCGCAGGCACGTGTTTGCTGAAAAACGCGATAGTTGCCAAATGGATTTGCTGCATTCAACCGCGCCGCTTCCTCCTGGTCGATAAATGGAACGTCTTCGGCACAGGTCACGGAAAGGTACATCCCGTCTGCGAGGAAATCGGGGATCGATGGAGCGATGGCCTCGCGCAGAAACGGCGCCCAGTCGCCGTGCACAGCCTGATGAAGGATGAGCGGGATGCGGCTCGCCTGATCTCGTCCGTACATCCACGTTCGGATTTTCTCGGCGAAAACGCCGCGTTGAATCTCCACTTTCGCGCTCTTGTCTGTGGGCGGATACTGCGCTTGCGCTGGCGCGTGTTCCAGTTGTGCCAGCACGTTTCTCCAATCATCGCGAATTTGCGGAAAGGCCTGGTGACATGCCGCCTCCTGTTCGCACTGCTGCAACAACAAGTCTATCGCCCGCGCGGCTGCCTGCGCGTGATACATCGGCATTCTCAGATAGGTCGGCGCAACGCCCAAGAGCGTGACCGTGCGCACGCGCTCCGGATGTTGTCGCAGGTAAACCAAAGCCGCGCGTGTTCCGTAAGACGTCCCGAAAAGATTAATGCGCTCGTAGCCGAGCCAGGCCCGCACATCATCGAGATCGTCCATTGCGATGGAGGTGGTGTATTGCGTGAGATCGGCGCGGCGCTCCAGCGTTTGCCGCAGATTTTGCACGTACTCGACCGGATACATTTCGCTCAGGTAATATTGCGGCGTTTTCTTCTGCGGAACGGAGAGCGGATTCGATTTGCCCGTCCCGCGTTGATCGACCAGCACGACATCGCGGCGACGGCGGTATTCTTTCCCAAACGTGGCATAAAACCTGGCCGCGTCGGTCGATGCTGCGCCAGGTCCGCCCGCGAGATCGAACCACGGCTCCGCCTTAGTCTTTTGATCGAACGCCGGCAGCACCACGACGTTCAAATCAATCTTGCGACCAGTTCGCGTCTCGCGATTTTCAAAAACGCTCAGCTTGCCGCAAAACAACGCTTCATCGATGCCCTCCAGTCGGCATTGATTGAGTTTGGCTAGTCCGCCTGGAAGGCGCGCTCGATGGCATGCCGCAAATAGAAAAAGCTCGCACCCGGCGGCGATCAGGGCAGCAGAACAAAAGCGACGCAGGCGCATAGGCTCATCTTATTAGGTTCGCGTGACGCCGCCACCTAACCTTCGCCAGCCCTTTAGTTTTTATCTTCTACCTTCGCGGCGTGAACAAAATGTTGCTTGTCCTCCGCAGATGCTCCAGTTCCGCAAGCGCCTGTTTCGCCTCGAATTTCTCACGACCGATCACAATCCAGGCATCATAACCGAACTCGTTCTTGATCTGTTCGATGCGTGCCAGGTGATTTTCGTGAATGCCGGCGAGCAGTTCGATCAACATGATCGGCCGATTAATCCGAATGGTTTCGCGTGCCCCAGCCAATACCTCCATCTCCGAACCTTCGACATCGAGTTTGAGAAAACCGACTTTTTCAAAACCGTAACTGTCGAGGGTGGCGAGCCGCACCTCCATTTCATCCACGTCATCGTGCGCATAGACATTGCCGAGATTGCCGATGATGTGCAGCGACGCTCCACTCGCCCGACGCGGAACATAGAGCGTGGCAATCCCACCGTGATCGGAGAGCGCCACTTCGCGCACGCGCGCTCTTCTTCCCAGTTTAGTCTGTGCGAACCTGGCCAAAATCGGATTCGGTTCAAAAGCTTCCACGCTGGCAGCAAGGGAGGACAGAGCCCAACTGTAGTAGCCGCGGTTTGCGCCCACATCGATTGCCGTGCATCCGACCGGAACGAGTTCCGGCAACATCCTCAGCTCCGGCTCGACCGCACGTGCCTCTCGGCTG
>DATELT010000182.1:0-2145 GCA_035276245.1 Chthoniobacterales bacterium | reverse complement strand
GACAAGATGTGCGTACCGCTTGTCGTTAGGAGGAACTGCCACCGCGGTATCAGCCATGATAGTTTCCGGCCGCGTCGTCGCAACTTCAAGAAAACGGCCGGGATCATCGACCAGTTCATAACGAACAAAATAAAGGCTTCCTTTTTGCGATTTATTGATGACTTCCTCGTCAGACAATGCTGTCTGCGCAGCCGGATCCCAGTTAATCATGCGCCGGCCGCGATAGATCAGACCCTTGTGGTAAAGATCGACAAAAACCTTTTCAACGGCGCGAATGTAATCGGCGTCAAAAGTGTAGCGTTGACGTGACCAGTCGCAGGAGCAGCCGAGCCGCTTCAGTTGTTCAATGATGATGCCGCCATGTTTGTCCTGCCATTCCAGAACGCGTTTCAGGAATCTTTCGCGGCCGAGATCATGACGCGTAACTCCTTCATTCTTCCGCAACCATTTCTCGACCGCGGTCTGCGTCCCGATGCCGGCGTGATCCGTTCCCGGTAGCCAGAGCACCTCGTAGCCCTGCATCCGCGCCCGTCGTGCCAGAATATCCTGGATGGTGTTGTTAAGGACGTGACCCAAGGTGAGGACGCCAGTAACATTTGGTGGCGGGATGACGATCGAAAACGCCGGTTTGTTTGATTTGGCGTTGGCCCGAAATGCCTCCGCTTCGAGCCAGCGCTGATACCACTTCGGCTCAACCGTTTTCGGATCGTAAGTTTTCGGCAACTCAGTCATGAAAGTAACGCTGCCCCCGGGCTTAGCGAACCGCTAACAAACGCAAGCAGGAGGTTTATGCCACTTGATTCATCGCAGATTTACGCGCATTTCCTGCCTTAATCATATCCTGTTAATCCTGTTAATCCTGTCTAAACTCGGAAGCGCTTATTCCTGCGAAAGCTGCAGATAAATCAGATCAATGAAGCCAATTGGCGTTTTCGATTCCGGTATTGGAGGCCTCACCGTCGTCAAAGCTCTTCGTGAGCTTCTGCCGAATGAAAACATCTTCTATCTCGGCGACACCGCCCGTGTCCCCTATGGAAACAAAAGCGCGGAGACGGTCGAACGTTACGCCCTTGAGCTGGCGAAAATGTTGATCGCGGAAAATGCGAAACTGGTTGTCGTCGCGTGCAACACTGTGTCATCAGTCGCCATTCCGAAGTTGCGCGCTAACGTTTCGGTTCCAGTTATCGGCGTGATCGAGCCTGGCGCGAACGCCGCCATCGCGATGACGCGCAATCGTCATGTCGGCGTCATTGGGACGCGTGCGACCATTCGCAGCGGGGCATATGAGAATGCGTTGCGCGCACTCAACGTTCACGTGCGGGTCACGAGCGTCGCCTGCCCGCTGCTTGTACCGTTGATCGAAGAAGGCTTGCTCGACGATAAACTGACTGATTTAACGATTGAGCGTTATCTCAATCCCATGGCGGCCGATGGGATCGATACGCTCGTGCTCGGGTGCACGCATTATCCCTTGCTTACCCGAGCGATCGCCCGTTCGCTGGGCAACAAGATTCAGATTGTCGATTCGGCTATGAATTGTGCACGGGCAGTCAAAGATTTGTTGGATCGACAGTCATTTGCCACGGCATCAACCAACACCGGAAAATTGCACGTCGCGCTGACCGATGCCGCCGATCATTTTCTCAGCATCGCGCGCGACGCCTTGCAATTGCAGATCGGCGACGTGCAACTGCGCGCGGTTTCCTAGAACGATTTACTCGCGGCAGGCTCTGGACTACAAGATCATAGGAATAATCGATCATCCTGCGCAGTTCAGCCTCCGGGATTCCGCTATCGATCTCCACCGTGTTCCAATGCTTCTTGTTCATGTGATAACCGGGACGCACCTGCTCGTAGCGATCGCGTAAGTCGAGAGCGAGTTCGGGATCGCATTTCAAATTGGCAGTCGCCGGCACTTCATCGAGCGACATCAGCGCAAACATTTTTCCGGCGACCTTGAAGACAAGGACGGTGTCACCAAATGGCATTCCCTCGGTCGTGTTCGGCTTGACCAGGCAGTATTGGCGGAATTCGACTACGTCCATCGCAGCCTCAGCGAATCTTCGCGGAAATTGTCTCCACCAACTTATTGATCGCGATGCGTTCCTGTTTCATCGAATCGCGATCGCGCAGCGTCACGGTATC
>DATELT010000181.1:0-2140 GCA_035276245.1 Chthoniobacterales bacterium | reverse complement strand
GGCGGAACGGTTGTCCGCTTTGCTCGAACAAGCCTCCAAGCAAGGCTATCCGGTGTGCGATTTCACTCTTGCCCGGATCTCGATGAACAGCCCAGAATGAGGTAGTGGGAGGGTAAGCAGGCAGTCTAAACTGCGCAGGATATTGGGAGGTATGGGACTGGTTCCGCGGCGGGAATTTAAAAAGGAATGAGCGTTGAGGAGCAACGCAAGCTGGCCGGCATCATGTTCACCGACATGGTGGGCTACAGCGCGTTGAGCCAGCGCGACGATAGACTTGCGCAGGAATTGTTGGAGGAACACCGCGAGTTACTCCGGAAAATTTTTCCGGAATTTAACGGCAGCGAAATCAAAACGATCGGGGATGCATTTCTTGTCGAGTTCAACAGTGCCCTCGAAGCGGCGCAATGCGCCATCGAAATCCAGCGCGCGCTCGCGCATCGCAATCACGATGTCGCGACCGAGCGGCGCATCGAAGTAAAGATCGGGATTCACATCGGTGACGTGGTGCATCGCGGTGGCGATGTCTACGGCGATGGGGTCAATATCGCTTCGCGAATTGAGCCATTGGCGGGGCCGGGCGGCATTTGTGTGTCGATGGACGTCGAGCGGCAGATTCATAATGCATTGGAAGCGCGCTTGGAGAAGCTCAAGCCCACCGAGCTGAAAAACATTTCAGTGCCGATGGATTTGTTTCGCATCGTGCTGCCATGGGAGCAAAGGCAAGAGGCCAAGGGTCAGAAGTCAGAGGTCAGCAAGAGCGCCATGGTTCCCGTTTTGATTGGCGCGCTCGTCTTGCTGTTCGTCATCGCCGCCGGTTGGTGGTGGACAACGCAATCGCACATAAGTCCATCTTCGTCAGCAGCACCGAGCGCAGCACGAATTGTCGATCAAAAATCGATCGCCGTTCTACCCTTCGAAAATCTCAGTCACGATCCGGACAACGCTTATTTCGCCGACGGCGTACAGGAAGAAATTCTCACGCGTTTGTCTAAGATCGCCGATTTGAAGGTGATTTCGCGCACCTCGACGCAACGGTACAAAACCGCACCGGATAATTTGCGTGAGATTGCACAACAACTCGGCGTCGCGAACATCCTAGAAGGCACAGTCCAGAAAGCAGCCGACCAAGTGCGCGTTAACGTCCAACTCATCAATGCGTTGACCGATTCACATCTTTGGGCGGACGAATACGATCGCAAGTTGACCGACATTTTTACGGTCGAGAGCGAGGTTGCGGCAAAAATTGCCAACACGCTGCAAGCCAGACTGACTGGAGCGGAGCAAAAGGCGATCGCAGTGCGCCCCACGGAAAACAGCGAGGCCCACGAATTGTATTTGCGCGGCCGTTTTTATTGGAACCGGTCACTGGGGCCGGCTTTTTTTGAGAAGAGTTTCGACAAGAGTCGCGAATATTACGAGAAAGCTCTTCAACTAGATCCGACTTATGCGCTCGCTTACGCAGGTCTGGCCGATTACTACGGCTTCGCCTTCGGATTCGGATTACTGCCACCGGAAGAGAAATGGGCAAAGGCACAGGAAGACAACGCGAAGAAAGCATTGGAACTCGATCCGACGCTTGGTGAAGCCTACAACCCTCTGGCGGCCGACAGACTCTATGTCCATCGCGATTGGCCAGGTGCGGAACGGGATTTCCGTCGCGGCTTGGAATTAAGCCCGAACTTTGCCGAAATGCATGCTCACTACTCGATGTGTTTGGTCTTCTTCGGCCGCAACGATGAAGCTCTCTCCGAGGTGCAGCGTGCACTCGCGCTCGACCCGTTGTCACCACGTTTTGGCTTCACCTCGGGCAGGCTACGATTTTTCATGCGCCAATATGACGCCGCGATTGAGCAATACCGCAAAACCCTGGAACTGGATCCAAATTTCCCGCCTGTCCATGAAAGCCTCGGTGACGCCTACGAAAAGAAGGGAATGCAGAAGGAAGCTATCGCGGAATGGGTTAACGCCTTGACTTTGACTGGGGAAAAGGAAGAGGCGGCCATTCTTAAACAAACTTACGCCACGTCAGGCTTCGACGCCGCCGTCCGCAAAGCGGCGCAGAAGAAACTCGAGGGCTTAAACGCCAAAGTCGCTCGCGGCGAGTATGTCCCCGCGGCGGAGTTCGTAAAAATTCTGATGC
>DATELT010000180.1:0-2568 GCA_035276245.1 Chthoniobacterales bacterium | reverse complement strand
TTCCCGGCTCGATCATCATTACACGACTTTTGGCAAATTGATCAAAGGCCTGGACGTGCTCGATAAGATCGGCGACACCCCGGTGACTATGCAACATGGCGAGCGGAGCAAGCCGACGCAGCGGATCACGATCGAGAGTATTAAGATCGTGCCGGCTGATTCGGTGAAATAGCTACCCGCCTTTCTGTCATGTCGAGCGAAAACGCCCGTCCGGCTCGGACCGAGACATCCCGAGAATCTATCTTAAAGGTCTCGCAGCGGGATTCCTCGACTTAGCTTGGGATGACAAAAATCGCTCTCATTCAGATGCGCTGCGGTCCGGAGCCGCGAGAAAATTTTGCGCACGCGATTGATTTCATTCGCGACGCCGCGAAAAACGGCGCGGAGATCATTTGCCTCCCAGAACTGTTTCGGTCGCAATATTTCTGTCAATTGGAGGACCATGACAACTTCTCGTTAGCCGAAACGATTCCGGGTCCTTCGACGGACGCGTTAACGAAACTTGGACGCGAGCTTGGCATCGTCATTATAGCATCGCTTTTTGAAAGACGCAGCGCCGGTCTTTATCACAACACGGCTGCAATCATCGACGCCAACGGCGAGCTACTTGGCAAATATCGCAAGATGCACATCCCTGATGATCCGCTCTATCACGAGAAATTCTATTTTGCGCCGGGCGATCTAGGTTTTCAGAATTGGAAAACCGCGCGCGGAAATCTCGGCGTCTGCGTTTGCTGGGACCAATGGTACCCGGAAGCGGCGCGACTGACCGCTTTGCGCGGTGCCGAGATTATTTTTTATCCGACGGCGATTGGCTGGCACCCGAAGGAGAAGAAGGAATCTGGGAAAGCGCAACATTCCTCCTGGGAAACGATTCAACGTAGTCATGCGATTGCGAACGGCTGCTATGTCGCGGCGGCGAATCGCGTAGGACACGAAACGGCCGCCGGCGGTGATGGCATCGAATTCTGGGGCCAGAGTTTTGTATGTGGCCCGGACGGCGAAATCATCGCCAAGGGTTCGGTTGATCGCGAAGAGATCGTGACTGCGGATGTCGACTGGAAACGGGTGAATGAACACCGGACACACTGGCCATTCCTCCGTGATCGCAGAGTTGATGCTTACGCTGGGATTCAGCAGCGACTGATTGATTAGCGCAGTTTCGCTTTCGTAATTCGGCGCGTAAGGTGGGTGTATGAAGACAAAGTTTTTTCTTGGTGCGCTAACATTCTTTCTCTGTATTTGCCTGATCAGGGCGCAGGAACCGGCGAAAGCGATTGCGGTCCTGCATCCAACCGCTGGTAACACCGTTACCGGCTTAGTCACGTTCACCAAATCGGGCGATGAAATAAAAGTCGTTGCTGATATTACCGGTCTTACGCCGGGCAAGCACGGTTTCCACATTCACGAATTTGGTGATTGCTCATCGAGCGATGGAAATTCCGCTGGCGGCCATTTTAATCCGGCGCATAAGGCGCACGGTGCCCCCGACGCGAGCGATCGCCACGCCGGCGACCTGGGCAACATTGAAGCGGACGCGTCTGGCAAGGCCCATCTAGAATGGAATGACAAGGTTATGAAACTCTCAGGTGCTGATTCGATAGTTGGTCATGCAGTCATCGTTCACGAAAAAGCGGATGATTTGAAAACGCAGCCAACGGGGAACGCAGGTGGTCGTCTTGCCTGCGGGGTCATTGGCGTAGCCAAGCCGTAGCCGCAAAAGCGGACAATGACGGATTTGCTTACGATCAGCGAAATTCGACAGCGTGCCCAGGACGGATTCGTTACTGGCCGTGTTCATGCCCAGGTCGAAAGCACGTCGGCAAAGGCTACGCGGGAGGGGAAACCGTATTGCGAAATCAGTCTCGCCGATGCCTGCGATCGAATGACGCTGCGAGTGTGGGATAACCATCCGGATTACAAGACGTGCAGCGCATTGCAGGAGCGCGATTTCATCGAGGTCGATGGTGAATTTGCCCAGCATCAGCAGTTCGGACTGGAAGCGAAAACCTGGAAATCGCGGACACTGGCGACCGACGAGATTGCAAGTCTTCTCGCCGGACCGCCGGAGTTACGGGTCAGGCAAGCAACTGATTACCTCTTTATCGATCAAACAGTGGCATCGATTTCCGATCCGCGTTTGCGCGGAATCTGCCAGTTATTCTTGAGAGATTTTGGCGATCGCTTTCGGCGCACGGCCGCGGCGCGCAATTATCATCACGCTCGTCGTGGCGGTCTGGTTGAGCATACTGCCCAGATGATGCGAGTGGCTCTCGGGCTTTGCCCGATTTATCCGCAACTCAATCGCGATCTGCTCGTGTCCGGGATTCTCTTCCACGATTCCGGAAAACTTTGGGAAAATCATTTGCCGGAGGACGGATTCACCATGGGATACGATGAGCGCGGCGAATTGATGGGGCACATTTCGATCGGGCTCGAGCTGGTGAACTCGCTCTGGCGAAAATTACAGACGGAAGAGAACACGCGGGCCTGGGAAAACCTGGCGCCCCCGTCGGAAGATTGCCGCTTGCATTTGCTCCATTTGATTGCGTCGCACCACGGGGAGAA
>DATELT010000179.1:0-6938 GCA_035276245.1 Chthoniobacterales bacterium | reverse complement strand
CAGATGCTTTCTGCTTCGGCCGGCTCGTTTAACAAACGGTAGCGCTCGGCTTTCTCGAGCGCGCCCGGAATCGCATTTTTCGAAAGTGTTTTTAAGTCTGACATGGGCTTCGCGTGTTAAAGCGTGAAAAGGTTGAAGCGTTAAAGCGGTGGTGACTTCACTGTCGCTTCAACGCTTGAACCCTTCAACCCTTTAACGTTCTTCCTGCTCCGCCAAATCCATCCGAGCGGATCATAGTAATCATCCACTACACGTTCCTTCAACGGAATAATGCCATTATCCGTGATTTCGATCTCTTCTGGACAAACCTTCGTACAGCATTTCGTTATGTTGCAGTAGCCGATCCCGTGGGCTTCGCGCAGTTCCTCGACCCGATCTTCGGTATCGAGCGGGTGCATCTCCAGCGCGGCTGCGTAAATCAAAAAGCGCGGCCCAATAAAGCGATCGTGCATCTGGTGGTCGCGCAAAACGTGGCAGACGTCCTGACAAAGAAAACATTCGATGCACTTCCGAAATTCCTGGACTCGGTCAATATCTTCCTGCTGCATTCGCCAGGTCCCGTCGGGCGCGTCCGGCGGGCGTGGCTTAAACGGTTTGATTTTTTTCTTTACCTGAAAATTCCACGACACATCGGTGATCAAATCTTTCAACACCGGAAACGCCTTGATCGGCTCGATTGTGATCGGTCGATCCACCGGCAGATCGCTCATGCGCGTCATGCACATGAGTTTGGGCATGCCGTTTACTTCCGCCGAACAGGAGCCGCATTTCCCCGCCTTACAATTCCAGCGGCAAGCCAGATCGGTTGCCTGAGTACGCTGAATATCGTGCACCGCATCGAGCACGACCATGCCTTCGGATATTTCGGTTTTGTATTCCTCGAAACCGCCTCCATTCGCGTCGCCACGCCAGATTTTGAAAACTGTCGTTTTCAAAGTTAAGAAGTTACAAAGTTAAATCGTTACAAAGGGCGTTCAATTCGACATCCGATCCGTCTTCTTCGGCTGATTCCCGGATCAGCAGCGATGCACGGGATTTCTTATCGCGAAGATACCGAATGTAACCGTTGATGAGCCGTTGCACCTCCTGCGCGCTTTCCTTAAGGATTTTCAGATCATTCACCGGCAGGTAATTCTCATCTTCACATACATTCAAATCGTCTACGAGCTCTGAAAGCGAACCGCGTGCGTGCAGTTCAAACTTGATTTGATCGAGAAAATGGCATCGACCATGTCCCTGAGCGATGTTGTTGGTCCACGAGACTGCCGCCCGCCGAATTTGACCCCCAAGATCATATTTTTCGAACTCAGGAAGGTTTCGAGCCACCGCGTACATCGGCTTTCGAAATTCCCGGGGCTTCTTGTAAACTTCCAAATCCGCAAACGTCAAAAACGCTGACTCTTGTTCTTGGTCTTTCAACGTTTTCACTCCGTAACCTTTCAACTTTTCAACTCTTTAACTTTTCTCCTAACCATTCTCCTCGATCACCTGCTTCAAATAATCCGGCGTTTCGGGCAGCGGTTCGAGCCGCACTTTCATCGAACCGTCTTCGCCACGCCAGAGTATCGTGTTCATGTTGGCAAATTTCGCATCCTTTTCCGGATAATCCTCGCGGAATTGCGCGCCGCGGCTTTCCTTTCGTTCCAACGCCGCAAGGGTTACCGCTTCGGAAACGGTCAGCAGGTTTTTCAAATCGAGTGCGGTGTGCCAACCAGGGTTGAACTCGCGGTTCCCGCTTACACCAACCTGGCCGGCCCGATCCCATAACTTTCTCAAATGCTCGAGCTGTGACTTCATTTCAGCTTCGGTCCGCACAATGCCGACGTTATCCTGCATCGTCTCCTGGAGATCGCGTTGCAAGGTGTAGGGATTTTCGCCCTCGCGCTGCTCAAATGGCCGCAACGTTTCACGGGCAACATTTTCAATTTCAGCGCTATTGATCGCGCCGTATTCATTTTCTTTGGCGAACTTGGCAGCAAATTCGCCGGCGCGTTTTCCGAAAACCAAAAGATCGGACAACGAGTTTCCGCCCAATCGATTGGCACCGTTAATTCCGGCGGCACATTCACCCGCCGCAAATAATCCCGGCACTCGCGACATTTGCGTGTCGGAATCAACGCGAATCCCGCCCATCACATAATGCGTCGTCGGGCCAACTTCCATCGGCTGTTTCGTGATATCGATATCGGCCAGTTGTTTGAACTGGTGATACATGCTCGGCAATTTCTTTTTGATGTGCTCGGTCGCGTTCGGAATTTTTTTCTCAATCCACGCAATGTCGAGGAAGACGCCGCCGTGCGGACTTCCCCTGCCCTCCTTGATCTCGCGAACGATGCAGCGTGCAATGTGGTCGCGCGTCAGTAATTCCGGAGGCCGCCGCGCATTCTTATCGCCTTGGCAATAACGCCAGCCCTCTTCCTCGTTGTCCGCTGTCTGCGCCCGATAATTTTCCGGTACCGAGTCGAACATGAAACGGCGACCATCCTTATTAGTAAGGGTTCCACCTTCGCCGCGAACGCCCTCAGTCACGAGAATGCCACACACGCTCGGCGGCCAAATCATTCCGGTGGGATGAAATTGGATGAACTCCATGTCGATTAGCTCCGCTCCTGCGCGATAACCGAGTGCATGGCCGTCCCCGGTGTACTCCCAGCTGTTACTGGTAATTTTGTAGGCGCGTCCGATTCCGCCGGTTGCGAGAACGATTGCTTTCGCTCGAAAAACCAGGAAGCGGCCGCGTTCCCGATCGTATCCGAAGGCACCGACGATTCGTCCGTCCTGTTTCAGCAAAGTGAGAATGGTACGCTCCATGTGCACATCGATCCCCTGATGCACACCGTGATCCTGCAACGTCCGAATCATTTCCAAGCCTGTGCGATCACCCACATGTGCGAGCCGCGGATATTTGTGACCGCCGAAATTACGCTGGAGAATCCGACCGTCTTTCGTGCGATCGAAGACTGCGCCCCAGGCTTCGAGTTCGCGCACCCGGTCTGGCGCTTCCTTCGCGTGCAGCTCGGCCATCCGCCAATTATTAACGTATTGACCGCCGCGCATGGTATCGGCGAAATGCACTTTCCAACTGTCACGGTCATCGACATTCGCGAGTGCGGCAGCAATTCCACCCTCGGCCATCACGGTGTGCGCCTTGCCAAGAAGCGATTTACAAACCAGGCCGACCCGAACGCCCGACGCTGATGCTTCAATCGCTGCGCGTAGTCCCGCGCCGCCGGCACCAA
This sequence comes from Chthoniobacterales bacterium, assembly GCA_035276245.1. Lineage (GTDB taxonomy): Bacteria > Verrucomicrobiota > Verrucomicrobiia > Chthoniobacterales > UBA10450 > AV69. The sequence continues at coordinate 3,699 of DATELT010000179.1, read as the reverse complement.
TTACCAGAACGTCATGCTCGTGTGTTTCGTATTCAGCCATGAAATTCGTTGAAGCGTTAAAGAGTTAAAGCGTTCAAGTGAAGACTCAGGTGCACAATTCGCGTTCGCTTCAACGCATCTCGTTTCATCGCTTAAACGATCCGGAAGTCGTGCCAGATACCCATTGAGCAAAGGCGCACGTAAAGATCGCTAAAACCGACCCAAAACAGACTCGCCCACGCCCACAGCATGTGGCGACGATTGAAACAGGTAACGCAGCGATATGCCTGGTAGCAGACCGGTGCCCGCGAAAGTTGATCGTGAAATCCGCCGATTAAGTGCCGCAGCGAATGACAACCAAAGGTGTAGCCGCCGAGGAGAACGACGTTGATGCCGAGCACGATCGTTCCGACGCCGATTCCAAATGACTCGCGGCCGGTTGCCGGATTGTTAAACCACAGTGCCTTCCAAACGTCGATCGTCAGGATCACGATGAAGGCGAGTGCGAGATAAAGGAAATAGCGATGGACGTTTTGCATGATAAGGGGGAAAGAACGCTCGCCCAGATACGTTGTTCGAGGTTCGCCAACGGTGCAGGCCGGGGGGTCCGCCCAAAACGCCTTATAGTAGGCACCTCTATAATAGTAGCAGGTAAGCCTGAACCCGCCCGGCGCCCACAGGATCAGGAGTGCTGGCGAAAATAACAGCCATCCGGGCCACCAGTTCGGCTTCGCTCCGAACCAACTATGCGGGGAGTCGCCAAAAATTTCGGGCGAATAGAACGGTGAGATGTAATTCCCAAAGAAATAATGCGTTCCCTGAAAGGCAGCCCACGTGGAATAAACGATGAAGGCGCTTAGCCCGAGAAAGACCAGGAGCGGCTGGCGCCACCAGATGTCGGGCCGCATGGTTTGGCCGAACAAACGTCGGGGCAATTCAGTAGTAGCGTAAGACACTGCTTATTGATAATGACACCAAGCCGCACCTCCAAGCAAATGGCTATTCCGTCATCCCGAATCCCGCAGACGCGGGACATCGCGGCGAAACCTGTTTAACGGGATTTCTGGACTCCGCTCGGGATGACACAGAAACTTTGTTTGAACCCTACCTTAAAAAAGACAACTCTATTGGCTTCGTGACTGCTTTCGCCGCGTTTTATCGCTCGTCAGTCGGTAAAAAAATGATCGTTGCCCTCACCGGCGTCATTTTAATGCTCTTTGTCGTCGGGCATCTCCTTGGAAATCTGCAGATTTTTCTCGGACCGCGTTGGGTGAATGATTACGCGCAGCATCTGCGCGACCTCGGCCTGCTCCTTTGGCTCGTGCGAATCACGTTATTAATTGCAGTTTTTCTCCACATTTATTTCACCGTTAGCCTCGCTCTGGAAAATCGACGGGCCCGTCCTCAACGCTACCAAAAACGAGATTACATCAAGGCCAGCTACGCGTCACGGCACATGGTCGTAAGCGGGCTCGTCGTCCTGGCGTTCATTGTCTTTCATCTCCTCCACTTTACTGCCCGGCAATTCAATCCGCGTTTCCCCCTCCTCAAAAACGATCCGCTCAATCATTATGACGTTTACTCGATGATGGTTTACGGATTTCAAAACGTTTACGTCTCGGTCTTTTATATCATCGGTCTATTCTTACTTACTCTTCATCTCACCCACGGCGCTTCCAGCTTCTTTCAGTCCTTGGGTTTGAATGACAAAAAGCTGACGCCCCAGCTGGCATTTGGCGCACGCGTTTTCGCCTGGTTGCTTTTCATTGGTTACACCGCAATTCCTGTCGCGGTTCTGCTCGGGTTCATTCAACCGGCGCAAAAGCTATGATTGGAAAACTGCAGAGCAAAGTTCCACCTGGTCCGCTCGAAACCAAATGGCGGAATCACAAGAACAATTCACGTCTTGTTAGCCCGAACAATCGGCGAAAGTTTGACATCATCGTGGTCGGCTCAGGCCTCGCTGGTGGGTCGGCCGCGGCTACCCTCGGCGAACTCGGATATCGGGTGAAATGTTTTTGCTACCAGGATTCGCCGCGCCGCGCCCATTCCATCGCAGCACAGGGCGGAATCAATGCCGCCAAAAATTATCAAAACGACGGCGATAGCGTATTCCGGCTGTTTTACGACACCATCAAGGGCGGCGATTTCCGCTCACGCGAAGCCAATGTTTATCGTCTGGCCGAAGTCAGTAATCTCATCATTGATCAATGCACCGAACAGGGCGTGCCGTTTGCGCGTGAGTATGGTGGCCTCCTGGCAAACCGTTCCTTTGGCGGCGCGCAAGTTTCACGGACGTTTTACGCGCGCGGGCAAACTGGTCAGCAACTCCTGCTCGGCGCTTATCAGGCCTTGTGCCGTCAGATCGCACTCGGCACCGTCAAAATGTTTCCACAAACAGAAATGCTTGATCTCGTTCTGGTCGACGGGCATGCCAAGGGTATCGTCGCCCGCAATCTTTGCACCGGCGAGATCAAAGCGTTTGCCGGCGATGCCATTGTTCTTGCGACGGGCGGTTACGGCAACGTTTTCTTTCTTTCGACCAACGCACGGGGTTGCAATGTCACCGCCACTTATCGTGCCTACAAACGGGGCGCACTCTTCGGTAATCCCTGTTTCACCCAGATTCACCCCACTTGCATTCCCGTTACCGGACAGCATCAATCGAAACTAACGTTGATGTCCGAATCGTTGCGTAACGACGGACGCGTCTGGGTCCCGAAACGGGCCGAGGATTGCACCAAACGACCAGATCAAATCGCCGACCCGGATCGCGATTATTACCTCGAAAGAAAATATCCGAGCTTTGGAAATCTGGCACCACGCGACATCGCTTCACGCGCCGCCAAGGAAGTGTGCGACGAAGGTCGTGGGGTTGGCCCCGCCGGCCGCGGTGTGTATCTTGATTTTGCCGATGCCATATCGCGTCTGGGCGAGGACACGATTCGGGAGCGTTACGGAAATCTTTTCGACATCTATCAGAAGATCACCGCAGAGAACGCCTACAAAACGCCGATGCGGATTTATCCCGCGGTTCATTACACCATGGGGGGATTGTGGGTGGACTACAACTTGATGAGCAATGTTCCCGGTCTGCATGTGATTGGAGAAGCGAACTTTTCCGATCACGGCGCGAACCGGCTTGGCGCCAGTGCGCTGATGCAAGGGCTCGCGGACGGCTACTTTGTTCTGCCCTACACTCTGCCCAATTATCTCGCGGGTCAGGTCGGCAAACAGCCTTCGACGGATCACGAAGAATTCAAGCGCGTCGAATCCGAAGTTCGCGCGCGCGTTAAGAAGTTATTGAATACGAATGGTGACCGCACGCTGACCTCGTTCCATCGTGAACTGGGCTTGCTGCTTTGGGATAAATGCGGCATGGCGCGAAATGCTACTGGTTTGCAGGAGGCCCTCGAGAAAATTCCGGAATTGCGGGAGCAATTCTGGAAGAGTGTCAAGGTTCCCGGCGAAGGCGAGAGCTACAATCAATCGCTCGAACGCGCAGGACGCATCGCCGATTTTCTCGAGTTCGCCGAGCTCATGTGCATTGATGCGCTTGAGCGTGATGAATCATGCGGCGGACATTTCCGGGAAGAGCACCAAACTCCCGATGGCGAAGCCCAGCGTGATGACGAGAATTTCGCCGCTGTATTCGCGTGGGAATTTCAGGGAAACGGAAACATTCTTCGCCCGATGCTGCATCGCGAACCACTCCATTTC
>DATELT010000178.1:0-11708 GCA_035276245.1 Chthoniobacterales bacterium | reverse complement strand
CAGGGTAGTGACACGGTTTTTCAGTTGCCATTTCCAATCGTTCCAAAGCTCCGGCGTAACTTGCTTGCTCCCAGACCAATAGCCCGGCGCGTGGGAACGAAACGCTTTTCCCTGCTCAATTTGCTCGGTGAGATTCACCATTTGTGTAATTTGTGGGCAAAAAACTTAACGTCGTTAACAATCGTGTCAATCCGCTCAGTTTTAGGATCCAACCCTCCTGAATGGATTCGTCTGACGCCGCCCCATCAGAGTTATTCAAACGCAAGACTTTCGCCGCTTTCAGAAGACCCTCACGGAAGGTCCGCAATGGACGCGAAGAAATCTGTCGGTCCGGCCAAGACTCAAACCCATGCATCGCTCGGGATACCAAAGCGTTTTCCGTTTTCCAAAACATTTCCGTTCATCAGATCGCGATAGTACTCGGTCCAGCCAGCGGTGGACGAACGAACGTAATTGTGCAGTTCGCCGCCGTCGGCATCGCGTTCGGGCATGACATAGCCATGCTGCGCGAAATGCGCGCAAACGCCATGTAACCATTCATGCAGCCAGACTTCACCGGCCGCCTCATTCCTCCATGCCGATGATGGCGCGTTGGCGATGACGGCATAGGTCGCGCCGTTCGTCCACTCGCTTGCGCCCACCGCCAGACCCCAGGCGTCACATGGAACTGCCGTGCCGTTCTTCGAGTCGCGCTGTGGCCAGAACACGAAAATAGAGTTGTATTTTCCCGACGGCGAGAACTCATCCAAATCGGATCGAATATCATCTGGCGATGGCCAAAAACGGGATGGCGATTCTCGCGTCAGGGAATTAAGTGCGTGACTCGGTCGCACGATTTCGTATTCGATCCCAGCCCTGCCATCGGTTAATTCGGAAACGAGCTTGGGAAATCCGGCGAACGAATCCAGCGCGTCCGTTATTTCGCGCGCGGCGGCGACATGATGAAATCTCTTGCGCCTTTTCGTGCGACGCTCCGCGGAGCCATTTTTCGGGGCCTCGAGAGAATCTGGCCCTACCGGCAACCAGACGTCCAACTCGCGATAGACAAGCAAAAGCGTTCTCCAGCTTTTCACCAGCTCACGGCAAAGCTTGCATGTAACCTATAATCCGGCACTACCTGTAGTGCTGTCGTGTTCATCAGAACCGGAAACTCCGCTGCCAACTCCCAGCTGATTTGGTCGTGCGCCGCGATAATGCGCGGCCCAACGAAAACGGACGTAACACCCGTGTCCTCGGCCGCACGACCTTCAAATCGGTCGACGTCTTTGCTCTCGCCAGAGACGGCGCATTGGCAGCCGACCACGGTATGCGGCTTCCGTACGAGGTAGTACCCCGGGCCCGCGCTCCAGGTCACGTCGTTGGCAAAATGATAACTATGCGCTCCGTCGCCCCGCAATGTGAACTGGCCATTCGCTTCCGCGAAAAAATTCTTGTAACGCAACGAAGCCTGGCCCCCGAAAATCCCGTCGTACGACCCGGTGCCGAGGGTGAGGTCGTGGCCGTGAATCCCGCTTTCCGGTGCTCCGGGAATTTCCACCTCATGAAATTCCTCCTTCAACCGGCTGGTATCGCCGGTGGGAAATTTGATTCCAGCCAGCGCAATCAATGATGCGGTGCAATCGGGTTCGTGCTCGATCGCAATCGGATTCTTCCCTTCAACTTTGAATTCGCGATACGCCGCGGACGCGAAGTGCCAAACCACCGCTTTCGCCAGGAGCGAGATATCACCGAGCCCGCTCTCGGTCCCTTCATCGATGTTAAAGCCTTCTGGCCGCCGAAAGTCGCGGTAGATCAGCGGCGCATTAAATTGCAGGGCGAACCGCTCGTTGATGTCGTAGCCGATGACGAACTGGGTGATCGAGCTGTCCAATCTTTGTCCGGCAGGATTGGCGATCTCGTCGCCGTCCAACTGTACCGTGCCGAAATGCGTGAATTGCTCCGCGACCGCTGCGTAGAATCCGCTCGGCGACATCTCCTCCTTTGGCATCGAATTCAACTGCGGCGTATAACAGCCACATAGATCGCATGCGCGCGTGCCCACAGGGAAAATGATGAGCGTAAGAATGAGTAATCGACGCACCATCCATTGTTGCTGTACGTGAAGGGCAAGTGGCGTCAAACCGATAGGCGTTCTATGACCGCGGAGGCCGTTCGCTACGTGCGAGATTCGGCGGTCATAGACCGCCGCTGCAGAAAGACTCGGAAGCGCTGCTGGCGGCAAGGAGACACCCGTTTACATTTGAACAACGACCAGCCTGATCATGTCGAAATCCCCACTCATGCGATTTTTATTTGCTCTCATTTTTTCGGCCGCGCTCGGCGCCTCTCCCATCCTGGCACAGGAATCAACCCCCACCGTTCCGCCGGCGGCTGCGGAGTCCGGTAAGGATGTCGTTCACGCCCTGAATAATGCCTTCGCCAAAGTTTTCGAAATCGTCGCGCCCAGTGTCGTCATTATCGAAGTCTCGAAAAAGAACGACGGCAACGAAGGATTTAATTTCGATGATCTGTTTCTCCCAGGCCAGCCCGATGACAATTCGTCCCGGCGTAGTCCCCGGTTTAACCCGGTTAGCGAAGGTTCGGGATTCATTGTCCGGTCGGATGGATACATTTTCACCAATTACCACGTCGTTGAAGGTGCCGAGCACGTGGACGTTAAGCTAAAAGACGGCAGGGAGCTTCCCGCGAAAATCGTCGGAACGGATGACAAGACCGACATAGCGGTCATTAAAATCGAGGCCAAAGATCTACCCGTGGCGCAGATGGGCGACAGCGATGCCGTTCGGGTCGGGCAGTTTGCTTTCGCCATCGGGGCGCCATTCAAACTCGATTACACCTTTACCTATGGGGTAGTGAGCGGAAAAGGCCGCAGCAAATTGATCAGCAACGGCGGTTATTCCATCCCAGATTATATCCAGACCGATGCGTCGATTAATCCGGGAAACTCCGGCGGTCCGCTTTGCGACATTGATGGCAAGGTCATCGGCATGAACACGCTGATCAACGGATTGAACCGCGGGTTGGGCTTTGCTATTCCGATCAACCTCGCCAATGAAATCGGTCAGCAATTGGTTGCCGGAAAAAAAATTGCGCGGCCCTGGCTCGGCATCGAGATCAGGACGCTGAGCGACTTTGTTGCCGTGCGTGAATTGTTACAGGGCGTGGACAAAGGAGTGGTGGTCCGGACGATTGTGGCAGACGCGCCCGCGAACAAGAGCGACCTGCGGCCCTTTGATGTGATCACGAACGTGGATGGCACGCCGGTGACGACTGATACACAGCTGCAGCACGAGATTCTGAAAAAGAAAATTGGTCAGACGGTAAAGTTGACCGTTTGGCGCAAGGGTAAAACGATTGAAATTCCGGTAACGACGGGCGAGCTACCTAATGCGAACACGCCCGCTTCCAACGAGATCCCACCGTCGCAACAGCAGCGGCCAGAAGATGCAGGCAAACTGGGATTGCAGGTTCAGGATATCACAAAAGAAATGGTGGAGCGTCTCCGCCTCGGTGATGCGCACGGGGTGATCGTAACCGATGTTGCTGATAACAGCATTGCTGCCGCTCAGGGAATCGAGCGCGAAGATGTCATCACCGAAGTGGACGGAAAACCAGTGACGAACGTCCGCACATTTCGCGAAGCCTTGAACAAAGCCGACGCTACGCGCGGCGTGCTGCTTTATCTCGACCGCCAGGGCAGCAAAACTTTCGCCGTCCTGAAGGCGAACGGGCAATAATCCGCCGGGTAGTGCGATTGCGAATCTACGTCTGCCGGCTGCCCACGATTATCAGGGCGATCCCGCCGACCAGGCAAATGCCGCTCACGATCGGCGGGAAATCGATCCCGTGTTTTTCCTGATGAGTGATCTCAATCGGGCCTAACTGCGCATCTTTTTTTTGGGTATTCCACCCCAACCCACCGTAGGCGAAGCCGATGATGCCAACGATGATTAGGATGATGCCGATGACGCCCGCAGGCTTCATCGGCCTAGAGCGCGCGGCGTCCGCTAAGCAGATTAATGATCAGGATTACAACCGCGAGCACGAGCAGAATATGGATGAATCCGCCCATGGTGTAAGAACTGACCAAACCAAGCAGCCAGAGCACCAGCAGTATGACAAATATTGTCCAAAGCATAATGGTTTCCTTGAGTTGAATTTACCCTAGGTTCGCGGCAGAGGGGATAACTGCGCTTATCAAATCCAGGAATTCTGAGGAGCTCGAGCTGCGAGCCCGCAGCTGCCGGCAACATCCCTTGTAGGTCGTCCGTGAAATCTCGGCAAGCTGCCGAGACCTTACAGGCTAGTAACCTGTGCCTCCCGAATCACTTCTGTGCAAAGCCGCACGCAGATTCCAATCCGCGCGCGCGAGCCGCGATTGCGCACTCTCGCGATCGCATCCAGTCAGTTGCGCGACAAGACCGATCGCACGCTCGCGCAATTTCTTGTTCGTCGGCTGCAGATCAATCATCAAATTCCCGCGGACCCGCCCGAGCCGAACCATTGCGCCGGTACTGATGATGTTTAGCGCGACTTTGGTCGCCGTGCCCGCTTTCAAACGGGTTGAACCGGCAACGATCTCGGGGCCTGTCTTCAGATTGATTACTAGATCAAAATCTGTCGTAGATGCAGCCGTGCCGGGCGCTCCGCATAAGACAGACGCATTGGAAGTCAGCAAAATTGTTTGCGCACCAATTTCGTGCGCTCTTCGCAATGCTTCGGTCACAAATGCCGCCTGGCCACTCGCGGAAATTCCAATCACCACATCCTCGCGCTTGACTCCGCGCTCATCCATCGCCAGCGCGCCCGCTCGCGCGTCATCTTCCGCGCCTTCAATGCTTCGACGCATGGCCAGTGCCCCGCCAGCAATAATTCCCTGAAATAAATCGGCCGATGCGCCGAACGTCGGAGGAATTTCAGCTGCATCGAGAACTCCGAGCCTGCCACTGGTTCCCGCTCCGACGTAAAACATTCGCCCGCCGCTGGCGATCGCGTTGCTTGCACATTCGATCGCCCGCGCCAGCTCCTCGACGCTTTGACGCAACGCTTCCTGCACCGATTTTTCTTCCGCGACGAAAAGCTCGACGATTTCCCGCGCACCCAATCGATCGAGATTCGCCGATTTCGGGTTTGCCTCTTCGGTCGCAGCGGTGATAGCCGGCGGAGACGTAGATTTTTCAACGACGGGCATTTGCAATTTTCCGTCGACTGCAAGCCAGGCCGCGCCAACCTCTGGCGACGACTCGCTCGGCCCCACTTTCGCAGCGGGAATTTTCTCCTTGAGCGCGGTGGTGAAAGCGACTCCGTAAAATTTCTGATGTTCGAAAAGGCCGCCCATCAGTCGCACTTCCGGAGCATCAAGGTCAAGCCGCAGCGCCACGGCGGTCGTGAAATCAACCAACGCGCTGACACCGGCCGTCACAATTTTCCATGCCGCTTCGTCGCTTTTCCGCGCTGCTTCGAAAACGACGGGCGCCAATGACGCGATCTCCATTTTATCCGCCGTCTGCACCCACCGCACCAGCTCATCAAAATTGTTCAACCCAAGAGCGTGCAAAATATTGGCGGCAAACTGCCGTTCGCCCCGTCGCAGATCGTATTCCCGCAACACCGAGCGCAATGCCCGAATGGAAACGAAATAGGCGCCGCCAGCGTCACCCAAAATGTGTCCCCAGCCTCCGGCCTTTTCGATTCGATGACCGCTGCGTCCAGTTACCGACGAACCAGTCCCGGCATTTACCGCGATGCCATCGCGATCACACAAACACGCTGCCATTCCCGATTCGCGATCGCTGCCTGCGACAATTTTCGCCTTGGGCCAAACCGCACTCGCCAGCTTTAGCAGCACCGCGCGATCTTCCTCTGTCGCGCAGCCGGCGAGAAAAACACCGACACGGTCCACTTCGCCCGGCAAAACGCGAAAAATTTTAGTGATCTGATCCGAGGGCGTCAGCCGCAGATTCGATGGAGCCAATTTTCCGGATTCAATGATTGTGTCACCAGCAACTAATGCCCACGCGGTTTTAGTTCCCCCACCCTCGATTCCGAGAATTCTTTCGCCGGTCATGACTATAGCAGCGGTTTACCTGTCGCGCCCTATTGACACGAAGGCGGATGACCGCCGTCCCGAAATGTAAGCGCAAATTCGTCGGCGGTCACAGACCGCCGCTCAGGTCATCCGCGCAAAGTCGAGGGATACCGTGGAAGGACTTGCACTTTCCAACTGTGTCGTGAGCGCAGGTCCTCGCACAGGGTTTCATTGAACGTCCAAATTACCTTGTGTGAGCCGTCACGATAGGTGTGGTCCCTCGGTTCGAACCGGACAGGCGTAGTCTGCGCGGCTCGGGATCACAAACGCGTTGAAACTCACGCGATTGTCTCCGGAATGGTCATTCGTATGATCAACGCATGACCGAACCAGAAGCGCGCGAACGGATGGAATCGTTGCGGCACGACATCGAAGAACACAATCGCCGCTACTACGAACAAGCAGCGCCTAGCATTAGCGACCGCGAATACGACAGGCTTTACCGCGAATTGGTCGATCTTGAGACGAAATTTCCGGACTTGGTCAGGTCGGATTCACCAACACAACGCGTCGGCGGGAAACCTTTGCAGGCGTTCTCGCAAATTCAACATCGCTTGCCGATGTTGAGCCTCGACAACACTTATTCCAAAGAGGAGATCGCCAATTTTTACAAGAGAATCACGCGGCTTTTGCAGGAGAAAATTCCGGTCGTGATCGAGCCAAAAGTCGACGGCGTCGCAGTTTCGGTGCTATATGAAAACGGCGAATTGAAGTACGCGGCCACGCGAGGCGACGGTGTGGTCGGCGACGACATTACCCAAAACATCAAGACGATTAGATCGGTGCCGCATCAATTACGCGGAACTGCTCCAAACGTTTTCGAAGCGCGGGGCGAGGCTTATCTCGACAAGAAAGGTTTTGAAAAACTGAACCAGGAGCGCGAGGCAGCTGGATTACCTTTGTTCGCCAACCCTCGGAATGCTGCCGCGGGTTCGTTGAAACATCTCGATCCCAAGGTCGCGGCCAAACGCCCCCTCGGCATGATTTTTTACGGGACGGGCGCGGTCGAAGGTGCAGATGTTGATCTTCACTCCAAAATTTTCCCGCTTTTTAAGAAACTTGGGCTGCCGACCCACGAAGATTGGTGGTCGGCCGATTCGGTCGATCAAATCCTGAACGCGATTCGCGACCTCGACGAGATCCGTCGCAATTTTCCGTATGAAACCGACGGCGCCGTAATTAAAGTGGACGCGCTCGAGCAGCGCGAACGACTCGGCTTCACCGCAAAATCGCCTCGTTGGGCGATCGCTTACAAGTACGCCGCCGAGCACGTCGAAACGAAACTGCTCGACATCAAAGTTCAAGTTGGTCGCACTGGAATTCTCACACCGGTCGCCGTTCTCGAACCGGTTTTGGTGAGTGGGAGCACGGTTTCGCGCGCGACGTTGCATAACGAAGACGAAATTAAACGGAAAGACATTCGCATCGGGGACACCGTCGTCATTGAGAAAGCCGGTGAAGTGATTCCCGCGGTAGTCGAAGTTGTTCAATCCAAGCGGCCGCGCAACGCGGCACCGTTCCACTTTCTGAAACACATTCATAGCAAATGCCCTGTCTGTGGCGGCGAGGTCCGGCGCGACCCGCAGTTTGTAGCCTGGCGTTGTGAAAATTTACGCTGCCCGGCACAAGCAACACGTCGCCTGGAATTTTTCGCAGCGCGGAGCGCACTCGATATCGAAAGTGTCGGCGGAATTGTGGCCGACAAACTGGTTGAGCGCGGCCTGGTGCGAGAGCCGCTCGACTTGTTCGAACTTAAAGTCGATCAACTGGCGAAGTTGAATCTCGGCACTGACGAATCGCCGCGCGTGTTCGGCGAGAAAAATGCGACCAAGGCAATCCAGGCAATCGAACGCGCGCGCACACTACCTCTTTCGCGGTGGCTTTATGCCCTTGCAATTGCCGATGTCGGCAAAACTACCGCTACCGATCTGGCGCGTTTTCACGAGACGCTGGACGATATCGCGACCTCTGAACTTCTGCACGACGTCATCGTCTATCACGAAACCAAGGGAGATAAACAAAAGACAAAGGAAATTGCTGAACACCTAATCAAATCCGGTTTTGCGGAGCCGTCGAAAAGCAAAATCGACAAACAACGCGGCATCGTAACCCAGGTCGGACCGGTTGTGGCGGAAAGCGTTCTGGATTTTTTCCAGTCGAACATCGGGAAGAAAATCCTGCAGCGAATGAAACAGCTCGGAATCGAACCAAAGAGCGAAAAAGTTTCGGCTAAAAAGATGTCGGAGTTGCCACTGGCAGGGAAAACATTTGTCCTGACCGGAACTTTGCCGTCGATGACGCGCGACGACGCATCAGTAAAAATCGAAGCGCTGGGCGGTCATGTCAGCGGAAGCGTGAGCAGGAAAACGGACTACCTTTTGGCCGGTAGCGAAGCAGGCAGCAAACTCGATAAGGCGAAAGAACTTGACGTGAAAATTATTGACGAAAAAGAATTTCAACGGCTCCTCTCATCATCCTGAACGATCGAGGGATCCCGTTGCCAAACGTACAAGAAACTTCCGCGGGATCCCTCGACTCTGCTGGGATGACCGGATAAGGAAACCTTACGGCGTCCGCTCGGGCGCCTTCTCCAAACTCAGCGGCAGCGACGGCTGATTCGCGCCCGGCTGCGCGATCATCAACGGATGTTGGAGACGCTGGATCCTCTGCACCTGTTCGGTGGCCGGATGAACTTCAGCTTGAGCATTGAATGTTAACCTCTCATCGCCACGCATGACTGTAATCGGAATGTTGTCGCCTGCGCTGATAAAGAACGAGGCGTCGATGATATCGTCCGGTTGATGGATTTCCCTCCGCCCGACTTGCAGCAAAATGTCGCCCGGATGGATTCCGCAATTCGCTGCGGGTGTGTTATCGAGAATCTCGGTTACTTCCGCCGACGACCCCGCCTTAGCTTCCAACGCCTGCATCAAGTTCGCGCCGATCCAGCCATGTCGCACTTCCCCAAAGCGCAGGAAATCGCTTCGGATTTTCTCCGCCGCCTCGATCGGCAACGCGTAACAGGACGAATTGTTTTCCAAAGTGAACGCAACAATGCCCACGACTTCGCCCTTCATATTGAGGAGCGGTGATCCCGCCTCGCCGCGCTGGGTTGGCACATTCACCCGCAGATGTGTAGTATGAAAATAATAGCCGAGATATTTTCGATCAAAACCGCCGATCAACCCGAGGCTGGGCGTTTCCGGCAGGTCCAACGGATACCCGATCGCAATGACGGGGGTAGTGACTTCCATGTTTTCGGATTTGCCAACGGGCAACGAGGGTGAAGCCGCATCGACTTTCAGAATGGCAATCCCGCTGCGCACATCCGTCACGAGTTGGCGCGCTGGCAGCTTCTTCCCATCGAATTCAATTGTAAAATTGCTTCCCTCACCCCCCACCGAATATGCGGTATAAATCGTGCCGGTCGGATCGATGAAAAAGCCGGTGCCGGAAAGCTCGCTGTGCTCGTCGGCGCCGTGAATCTTCACCACCGCTTTTTTGCAGTGATCAAAAATGTCTTTGACCTCGCGGCTGATGGCTGAAGCGGGTTGATCTTCCGCCCGAGCGGATAGCGCAACGGCAAGAAAAGGAATAAGAAACCAACGCATTAGCGATTTCTCCCCCGAACCCGCCCTCGGGCGATGGTTAGAACCGCAGGGACGACTCATAACTCACGGGCATGCTGTCCAGCACATAACGCGGAGGCGTAGCCGTCCGGTGAGTCGAGAGATGCGTGCGCGGAGGACTAACGGTAATGCGGGTGGAGACCGGTGCAGCCAGACTCCAGCCGCCTTCGGTGGCCGCCGCCTGTTGGACTGGAACAGCGGGGGCGAGACGGGCGACATTCGGCGCCGGCGTGGTCTGATAAATCTTGAGCGAGATCACGGCCGCACACAGCAACACTGCCGTGGCGGCGACGGGATAGGAAGCGACACGCGCAACGTTGAGACTCATCATGAAGTCCTGCGCGCGCCCAAGCGCAATTCTCCAGAGCGGTTGCCGGAGCAATTCGTCGCGCTGTCGACGATGAAATTCGTGCAGGAAATTCTCGAAATAACCGGGTGGGGGTTGCTCGTATTTTTTCAACCGTAACAGCCGGCCAATTTCGTTGTTGTCGAATTCGTCCATCGCGTCGTCCGTTACGTTACCGGGTTCTTGCGAAACTCGTCCAAATAGTTTTGCAATTGCCGATTCGCGTAAAAGAGCCGGGAACGTACCGTTCCTTCAGAAACGTTCAAGATTTTACTGATCTCGGCGTGGGGCATACCTTGAATATGAAACATGGTGACCACGGCTCTGTGTTCATCAGACAATTTCATCATGGCCTCGTTCAATCTTCGCTGAAGCTCGGATAGGTCAGCCTCCCGCACCGGACTGCTGGTTTGGGTGACTTCGAGGAACTCCTTGTCGTTTTGAATGCTGGCATCCACATCGTCGAGGCTAAGGTGAAAACGCCGGCCGCGTTTCTTTAGAAAGTTCAGTGTCATGTTGACCGCGATGGAGTGAATCCAAGTGTAAAACGAAGATTTCCCGCGGAAACCGCGGATCGATTTGTATGCTTTCGAGAAAATGTCCTGGAGCAGGTCGTTTGTGTCCTCGTGATTCGACGTCATGTTGTAGACCAGACCGTAAAGACGTGGAGTGTATTTCACCACCAGCTGATCAAACGCGCCCGCATCGCCATCCTGGGTACGCGCGACGAGCTGTTGATCTTCGTCGGTTCGCGGCTGCTCCATGGCCCGTCTCTTCGTTTTAACATTCGGACGGGGATCCGACGACAACAAATCGGAGATGCGGCGCGGCGCGGTTAGGACGTGGCTCATTTCAACGGCGGCTGTTAATTCCGGCGACCCCGCACGGAAAGGAGCCAGAGCAAGTTGCCCAGCGCTGCGATGAAAGCCGCGACATAGGTGAGCGCGGCGGCATTCAATACTTTGTTTACGCCTGCGACCTCAGCTCCTGGCTGCACGATCCCCATCTGCTGTAAAATAATTTTAGCCCGGCGCGAAGCATCAAACTCGACGGGGAGGGTGATCAACTGGAATACCAGCAGAATGGCATAACAGTAAATGCCGAGTGTGATCAGGCCGGTAATGTGAAACAAGAGGCCCCCAAAGATTACGAACGGCAACATTTGCGAAGCAACCATGGTCAGTGGCACCACTGCCATCCGCGCCTTTAGCGGCGCGTAAGCCTTTGCATGTTGAATAGCGTGCCCGGTTTCGTGCGCGGCAATCCCCAGCGATGCTACGGAAGGCGTATTGTATACGTTGCTGGAAAGGCAAAGCACTTTCTTGGTCGGATCGTAATGGTCCCCCAGAAAATCGTTCGTCTCCACGACCTCGACATCGTGAATTTGCGCCGCCTGCAAAATCTCGCGCGCGCATTCCGCCCCAGTGATGTTAGAGCTCGCGCGCACCTTGCTCCAACGCGAGAACGCGCTTTTTACGCGAATCTGCGCCCAAATGCCGATAATCAACGGCACGCCTATATAGAGTAACCAGTTACTTCCGCCGAATCCGATTGGGTAGAACATTCCTGTCTCAAGTGTGTCTGATGATTAGACGCCAGTAATCCCGCTTCCGTTCATTTCCGGAGGCAGCGTCGCTAATTCCGA
>DATELT010000177.1:0-2344 GCA_035276245.1 Chthoniobacterales bacterium | reverse complement strand
TTGGAATCGGCGCAAAGTCGCGAGCCCGCCATCGTAAACCGGCTGACGGCGCCGCAACACCCGCGCCCGCGCCGTCCGGGCAATCCGCCCGTCGGTGACAAGGCAGCCGGCCACAATCCCTTTGCTCAGTTGGAAAATCTGTTTCACCTCGGCATGACCAATGACCGATTCGCGATGCTCGGGTTCGAGCAAACCCGCCATCGCCTCTTTGATCTGATCGATTAGTTCGTAAATGATCGAGTAAAGTTTGACCTGCACGCCTTCGCGTTTCGCCGCCGTCACCGCCATGTTTTCTACTTTGACGTTGAAACCGACGACAACCGCATTGGACGCGCTCGCCAACAAAATGTCATTTTCTGAAATCGGTCCGACGCCGCCATGGATGATCTCGAGATCGACTTTCTTGCTTTCGATCTGACTGAGTGCACCCGTGAGTGCCTCTAACGAGCCCTGGACGTCGGTTTTCAGCACAATCCGCAGGACTTTCTTACCGTCGATCGCTTCCAGCAAAGTTTCTAGCGTGGCGCGCTGCGGCGTCGCCAGTTTGCCCGTGCGTTTCGCCTCCAGACGTTCCTCGCTCAACTGCTTGGCTTCGCGCTCAGAATCCATCACCAGCAGTTCGTCACCAGCGTTGGGCAATCCGGTGAATCCAAGAACCTTTACCGGCATCGATGGCCCCGCCGCTTTCACCGGTTGACCGCGATCATCGATCAACGATTTCACTTTGCCACTGAAGTCGCCACAAATGAACGCGTCGCCGACTCGCAGTGTGCCCATTTGGACGATGACGGTGGCGGTGGGGCCGCGTCCCGCTTCCACCTGTGCTTCAATCACCGTGCCGCGCGGTTTTGCCGTAGGCGATGCCTTCAGTTCCATTATTTCGGCTTGCAACGCCATCATTTCGAGAAGCTGGTCGATATTCGTCCCTCGCGTTGCCGAAACCGGAACTGTAATCGTTTCGCCGCCCCAATCTTCCGAGGTCAATTCGCGTTCCTGAAGTTGTTTCTTCGCCCGATCGATGTTGGCCGAAGCCAGATCGATCTTATTGATCGCAACCATGATTTTGACCTGCGGCGCTGCCTTTGCGTGATTGATAGCTTCGATTGTCTGAGGCATCAGCCCGTCATCGGCTGCGACCACCAGGACCACGATGTCCGTGACAGACGCGCCGCGGGCGCGCATGGCGGTAAATGCGGCGTGACCAGGAGTATCGAGAAAAGTAATGGGTTGACCTTTGTATTCCACGCGATACGCCCCAATGTGTTGCGTGATTCCGCCGGCTTCGCCCGCAGCGACTCGCGTTTTCCGGATCGCATCCATCAACGTAGTCTTACCGTGATCGACGTGTCCCATGAATGTAATGATGGGCGCGCGGGGTTTGAGCTCCTCTTCTTTCGCCGGCTCCGGAGGTGGGGGAGCGACGATGACTTTTTCTTCCTTGTGAACGCCGCCGCCCTTTTCGCGCCGCTCTTTTTCCAGGACGAACCCATGGCGCTCCGCAATCCTCGTGGCTACGTCAGGCTCGATCGTCTGGTTGGCGTTTACGAAAATGTTGAAGTCATCCATCAGCTCTTTGATTAGCTGGAAATTTTTTAACCCGAGCTGCGTCGCCAATTCCTTGACGATGATTGGCGGCTTGATGGTGATGACGTTCTTCGGTTCTTCTTCGACCGGAGGTGCGACTTCGGCGGTCGCCTGACCGTGGGTTGACGCGATGGCCGGAGGGTCTGCGACTGGGGCAGTCGGAGCGGGCGAAAGTTCGACCGACCCTGGCGGCGGGGTCGTCAACCCCGGCTTAGCGACCAATTTCGAAATCGGAGGTAAAATCGTTGTTCGAACTTTCGGAGTGCCATCGCCTGCCTTGCCTTTAGGTTTATCGATCAATGAGATCGTTTCCATCTTGCTCGGCTTTGGTTTTTCCTGGCTCTTTTCTGCGGCGGAAGGGCGCGCTTCCGCCTGTCCTACGAAGGCCGTTTTCTCTTTTACCGTAGCTGCTGTGCCGCGTGCCAGTTTCTCTACGGTCTTTGGTTTCGATTCCTTAGCTTTGGCTGGGGCCGCCGCCTTCTGAGGAGCAGGCTTCGCCGGTCCGCCACGCGACGGACCCCCCGTAGCGGGTTTGCGCGCAGCCGTTGCCGGCTTGCGCGCCGGCGATTTTGTCGTGCTTTTCGTTGCCATCTTGTTCCTCAAATTCTTTGCTCATGGCCCTAAGCTCCTTGGCGGAGAGCCATAACTACTGAGCGGTTTCCAATTCCTTCACCGCTTCGTGGATTTCGCGGGCCTTCCCTTCATCGATTTCCAAAATATCCACCAAATCCTGCACGTCGGCGTCACGCAATCCCTCGAG
>DATELT010000176.1:0-9119 GCA_035276245.1 Chthoniobacterales bacterium | reverse complement strand
CTTGGTGCAGCGCCGTGGGCGCGTTCAGGAACGCGATCGCCTGCTCAGCGACGTCTGGGGTTACGAAAGCGTAATCGACACCCGCACTGTCGATACTCACGTGCGCCGATTGCGGGAGAAACTGGGCAAGGCTGGTGACGCGATCGAGACCGTTCGTGGCTTCGGCTACCGTTTGAGCGAAGGTTGATCGTGCATGCATTGGTGGATTATTGGAATTGCTTTCCTCAGCCTCATCACTGCCGCCTTATTTGTGTACTATTTTTGCCTGCGGCCGTGGCGGGAGCTGGAATATCTTCTAACGAGAATTGGACACGGAGAACAACCTGGAACATTTCTCCTTAGTGGGATGGCACGAGCCCGGCGGGTCGGGCTAGCCTTGGAACAACTGCTCGTCCGCCAACGCGAGCTCGACCGCCAGGTCACGAAAGACGCCGCTGAAGTCCGTGCTGTCCTCGCCGCACTCACCAACGGTTTGCTGGTCGTCGATTCCACCCAGCACATCTCCATCTGCAATCCCGCCTTTGAGAGATTGTATGGCCACTCGCCTATTAGACCCGGAACGCCACTGCTCGACGTCATTCGCGACAGCGACGTCATCGAGCCAATGCAGGCTGCCCTCGAACAAGACAAACCGCGAATGGCCGAGGTACTGGCCCCGGATCGCAAAACACAACTGCAAGTCACCGCCGTGCCCATCGCCGCAGAGGATGGGAAGCCGAGCGGAGTTGTCGCCTTGTTCCAGGATATCTCGCGGCTAAAACAAGCGGATGAAATCCGGCGCGATTTCGTTGCCAACGTTTCGCACGAATTGCGAACGCCCCTCTCGATTTTTCATGGGAATCTCGAAACCTTGCTTGAAGGCAGCGATTTGGACGAAAGCGAAACCCGCCACATCTACGAAGTGCTGAAACGCCATTCCGATCGCCTTAATTTGTTGGTCAACGATTTGCTCAGCCTGGCCCGTCTCGAATCCAACGAGGTAAATTTGCTGCTCAGCGAAATCAACCTGCGCGATTTTCTGGCAGAAGTGACGCGAGATTGGACGACGCGTTTGGCGGCAAAAAATCTCCGGCTCGAGTTACAAGTTCCTGAGGACTTCCCCGTCCTGCGGGCCGACGAGAGGCGGCTAGAGGAAGTCGTGCACAACTTGCTCGATAACGCAGTGAACTATTCACACGCGAACAGTCGAATTCTCATCCAAGGGAGCGCCCCGGATCAGGAAATCGTCCTCTCCGTTTCCGACCAGGGGAAAGGCATCGCGCCGGCCGATTTGCCTCGCATCTTCGAACGCTTTTACCGCGCTGATCGCGCCCGCAGCCGTGAGCTCGGCGGCACCGGTCTCGGCTTATCCATCGTCAAACATATTGCACAGCTCCACGGCGGCCGAGTTGAGGCCGAAAGTATCCTTGGCCAGGGCACGACCATTCGCCTTATTTTGCCGAATCGCGCGGCAGATTAATGGAGGGCGCGCTTCCATGCGGTTGCTTCGGCACTCTCGCCCGCATCCGCATACGACATATCCGACATATCAGACATATCGGCATTCTGTAACCTAATCGTAACATTTCGGTATTTGCTCGAACTATTGCAGCGGCGGCATGATTGAAGGATGGCTGAAATTGTCGCTGCGCCCCCAATGGTCGATCCGCTCACCGTTCGCCGCTGGCGGGCGGACGATTTCATTAAGGCCTGTTTTGGAAGCAACGCACTCATCGCCATTGTCGTTCTCGGACTCATCACCATTTTTCTTTTCCGCGAAGGATTCGGCTTTTTCGGGCAGAATTTGCGCAACATTCGGTTGTATCGCCGCGCCGGTCTCGAATACGTCGACATAATGCGTGACGCGGCCAACGCTCATGCCGCCCTTTCCCGCGGATTAAATCTTACCCGGAAAAGCGCCCAGACCACGGAATCAACCGAGACCCTTGCGCAACTCGATCAATTTTCTACCGCCTTCAGCGATTCGGCTGAGGATTTAAACGGTCTTGTTTCCGACGCCGGAGAAAAAGCGGTGGCTTTACGCGACGCGCTCGCGCTCCAGGCCGGCGACGTTGACCGCAGTGGCGAAAAGGAGGAGCACGCCAACGCAACCGCCCCGATTGATGAAGCAGCAACGATCTCGGCGTTGCGGGCGAACAACGCAAAATTCGCCGCAATCTCCTCCGCCATGTCCGAAAAAATCCGCGGACTGCTCAAGACTCCACCGACATTTGAAAACGCGAAAACGAAGCGGGTTTTCGATACTTGGTCGAAAAGAGTCGAGAACTATCTCGCAATTTTGCCCGGCACCAAGAAAAAGCTGGAGTCGTGGAATCCGGCTGCTCCGGTTCCGCCCTACCGCGCTGTCACCAGCTTTCTTCTCGGACGCGATTGGATCACGGCTAGTTTTTGGCAGGATTGGTACGGGATCATTCCGTTGCTGGTTGGGTCGATCATGGTCTCAATCGTCGCGCTTGCGATTGCAGTACCGTTTGGCGTCGCCTCGGCCATTTATGTAAGTGAAATCGCGTTCCCAGCCGAGAAACGTTTGATCAAACCGTACGTTGAATTTATCGCTGCGATTCCGTCGGTCGTGCTCGGCTTTTTCGGCATCGCCGTCGTCGGCGAAACCATTCGGCAGCTCTCGCAATCGCGCTTTTTCCACTGGGTCGGTTTCTTTCCGATTTCGGAACGCCTGAATGTTTTCACTGCCGGCTCGCTTCTCGCGCTTATGGCTGTGCCGACAATCTTCACTCTGGCCGAGGATGCCCTGCGCAATGTCCCGCGCGGATTCAAGGAGGCGTCCTACGCACTGGGGGCCAATCGCCTCCAGACCATCGGCCGCGTGATCGTGCCGGCCTCCCTTTCCGGGATCGTGTCAGCTGTTTTGCTGGGACTCGGCCGTGTCATCGGCGAGACCATGGTGGTGCTGCTTTGCGCTGGAAACCGGATTGCCATTCCCGATTTCACGCAAGGCTTGGGCGCATTTTTCCAACCGGTCCACACCATGACTGGCATCATTGCCCAGGAGATGGGGGAAGTGGTTCGGGGTAGCATTCATTACCGCGCACTTTTCATGGTTGGCCTGGTTTTATTCGCCATCACCTTGGCCATAAATTACGGCGCGCAAAAATTAGTGCAGCGTTACCGCATGTCCATCGGGTGAAATGATAACCAACGAGGGCACAGAGAACACCGAAGGAAGGCCAGAACGTGATAAGGCCCCTGCAACCTCTGTGGTAAGAGAAAAGGGAAGGGTCCGCCGACGCATCGCTCAGACTGCTTTCTTCTGGCTCTTTCGCTTCGCCACCTACGCCATTCTCGCCGCGGCGACATATATTTTCCTCGATATCGGAATCAAAGGCGGCCGCACCCTTTTCACCACGCAGGCGCCATTCATCAACGTCCCCTTCTTCACCCAAGGACCGCAAACCCTTTTCGTTTTTGAGTACGAGGGGAAGAAATACACGTTGAGCGATCGAGAATTTCGCGTGTGGAAAGCGCAACATCCGGTAGAGGTAGAGGCGACCAGCGTGGCCTACTCCGCTGGCGGGGTCTGGCCCTGCATTGTTGGCACCGGCCTGCTGGTCGTTGGCTCGATGATCTTCGCGCTTGCGGTCGGAATTTGCAGCGCCATTTACCTCAACGAATACAGCCAGAACACGCGCTCCATTCGCCTGATTCGTATTGCGATTCTTAACCTCGCCGGTGTGCCCTCAATTGTTTTCGGATTGTTTGGCTTCGGCTTGTTCGTGATTTTTTTCCATTGGAACGTCTCGCTCCTGGCTGGCTGGTTCACCCTCGGCCTGATGATTTTACCCGCCATCATTACCGCGAGTGAAGAATCGCTGCGCGCGGTGCCGAACGGTTTGCGCGAAGGTTCGCTCGCCCTCGGTGCCACCAAATGGCAAACCATTCGCAAAAACGTTCTGCCCTATGCAATCCCGGGAATTTTGACTTCGTCCATTCTGGGCATTGGTCGGGTCGCCGGCGAAACCGCGCCGATCATGTTCACCGCGGCCTACGCTTTGCGCGATGAAATGCCGTGGCAGGTCCAACGTTGGACCGATTTTGTTTTCCAAGGCGTGATGGCGCTGCCTTATCACATTTACGTTGTCAGCTCGAAGATCCCGCAGAACGAATACACCGAGCGGATGCAATACGGCGCAGCTTGCATTCTCCTGCTGCTTGTCTTTGCTATTGCTCTTGCCTCCATCGTCCTGCGTGAAAGAACCAGGAGACGTCTGTCATGGTAGTAATGGAAAAAGAAGAAATCCCACACCCGGCTCCGCCGTTGGAATTGCAAAAACCGCCCGAACCCGAACCGCGCCAGCCGGTCATGATCAGTGTCGAAGATGTCGATTTTTGCTACGGCTCGCATCAGGTGCTCTACGATATCAACCTGGAGATTCCGCCGCGCGCAGTCACCGCTTTCATCGGCCCCTCCGGGTGCGGAAAAACAACGCTGCTGCGCTGTTTTAATCGGATGAATGATCTGATTGATGGGGCGCGAATCTCCGCCGGCACCATTCGACTGGAAGGACGCGATATTTACGCGCCGGAGGTCGACGTGGTCGACTTACGCCGACGGGTGGGGATGGTTTTTCAAAAATCGAATCCATTTCCGAAATCGATCTACGAGAACGTGGCCTACGGCCTGCGCGTTCTGGGCGTAAGCAAAAAAGCTCGCATCAACGAAGCAGTGGAAAAAAGCCTGCGCGCCGCCGCGCTGTGGGAGGAAGTCAAAGACCGGCTCGATTCCAGCGCCTACGGACTATCTGGTGGACAGCAGCAGCGACTCTGCATCGCACGCGCGCTGGCTGTCGAACCGGAAGTTGTCTTGATGGACGAGCCATGCAGCGCGCTCGATCCGATCGCGACGGCGAAAGTGGAAGAACTCATCTATCAGTTGCGCGAGAACTTCACCATCGTGATTGTGACGCACAACATGCAGCAGGCGGGTCGTTGCTCGAATTACACCGCCTTCTTTTACCTTGGCCGCCTCATTGAATTCGGGGCCACCTCGAAAATTTTCAGTAATCCATCAGAACGTAAGACCGAGGATTACATCACCGGACGATTTGGATAAAAGATATGCTGAGCGAAAGCAAACACACCCTGGGAACGTTCGAGCACGCGCTCGAAAATTTACGAAATAACGTCATGCTGATGGCGAGCCAGACCGAGCGCAGCCTCAATCGTGCGCTCAAAGGTTTGATGGAACGGGACGACAAGATCGCCGCTCTCGCCATCGCCGACGATGAGGAAATCGATCAACTGGAAAAGCAAATTGATAAGGAAGGAATCGACCTGCTGTTGCGCTTCCAACCGGTCGCGTCCGACCTGCGTCGCGTGGTCTCGGCGATGAAATTGAGCTCGAACCTCGAACGCATGGCCGATCAAGCCACCAACATTGCCAGAAAAGCCCGAAAGCTTAACAAGCACCCCGCGCTGCCTGAGATTCTTCTGCTAAACCCAATGATCGAACATGCCATGTCCATGTTCCGCGATAGTATGGATGCTTATGTGCGTGAGGATGCGCAAGCCGCGCGCGCCATTATTCCTCAGGATGACGCGCTCGATAAAATGAACGCACAAGTGAGCCGGCAATTGATCGATCGAATGGCACGTGATCCGGACCAATTGCGCGGTTACATCAACTTGATGTTCATCGCCCGTCACCTCGAACGAGTCGGCGATCATGCCACTAACATAGGCGAAGACGCGGTTTACGCCGCTGCCGCCGAAGATATTCGGCACCAGCAGGTCACCGCGCCGGTGTGACCAATGGTCATCCCGAGCGCAGTCGCTGCGCCGTGAAGGCTGGGAGGGATGTCGCGACTGCCGGCCCGCTCTGTCGGGGCGCCGGTGACGTGGACACGACGGCAGCGCCGTGGCTGCGACTTATGGGCCGTGTGACGAAGCTCTTGCGTAAATTGTGTGCGCGCGTAGCTGAATAGGAAACGGGTCATGCAAACTTCTGCTGCCAAAATAGCGACCGCCGATGAGCTCGCCCTTTTGCCCGACGCCATTCAACCGGAACGCGATTTTTCCGATCCGGTCAATTTCATTAATCGCGAACTGAGTTGGCTGGAATTTAACCGCCGCGTTCTGGAAGAAGCGCAGGATCCGACACAGCCGTTGATGGAGCGGGTTAAGTTCATGACCATCTTTAGCAACAATCTCGACGAGTTTTTCGAGATCCGCGTAGCCGGCATCAAACAGCAGATTGAGAGCGAGACGAGCGACATCGGGCCGGACGGCATGACGCCGACGGAAACGTTTAACGCCAGCCAACGGCTGGTGCATGAGCTCGTGGCCACCCAGTACGATCTTTGGAACAAAGAATTGATACCGGCGCTGGCAAAAAACGGCATCCGTCTGCACGACGTGGCGCAGCTCACCGGGAAACGCGCTGCCTGGGCAAAGCGTTATTTTCAGGAAGAGGTCTTCCCGATGCTCACGCCACTGGCAGTCGATGCCAGCCATCCGTTTCCGCAACTGCTGAATAAGAGTCACAACTTGTTGGTGCGAGCACGGGCGCATCAGGGCGGCGAAATGCTGCTCGCCATTGTGCAGGTGCCCCGCGTTGTGCCGCGGTTGATTTTGATGCCGCGCAGCAAGGGCGCCGATGAGCCCTGGGATTACATTTACCTCGCCTCCCTCATCAAACATTACATCGCCGAACTTTTTCCTGGGCTAGTTCTTGATGGTGTCCACGCTTTCCGCGTCACCCGAAATAGCGACCTCTACATTGATGACGAAGAAGCGGAAAATTTGTTGCGCACGATCGAGCAGGAACTGCGGCGTTCGAGTCGCGGTAACGCTGTTCGCCTGGAGGTGGAAGCAGATTGTCCGGCTGATTTCAAGGATTTACTCCTCGCCTTTTTCGATTTGCAGGAGACTGACCTTTACAAGCTTAACGGCCCACTGTCGATGACGCATCTTATGCCTCTCGTGACGAACGACGCCTTTGCCAAACTAAAAGACCGGCCCTTCCAGCCGGCCACCGATCCAGCGCTGCCGCCGCATGCCGACATTTTCGAAGTAATGCGGAAACAGGATATTTTGCTCCATCATCCGTACGAGAGCTTCGATTCCGTCGTCCGCTTTATTGAGAGCGCCGCGACCGATCCACAAGTGCTCGCTATCAAGATCACGCTCTATCGCACGAGCGGTGATTCGCCCATCGTCGAGGCCCTTATTGAGGCTGCAAACAATGGCAAGCAGGTTACAGCGTTGGTGGAATTGCGTGCCCGTTTCGATGAAGCCGCCAATATTCGCTGGGCCCGGCAACTCGAAGAAGCTGGCGCCCACGTCGTCTACGGTGTGGTCGGATTGAAAACCCACTGCAAAGCGTTACTGGTGGTACGACGCGATTCCGATCGCCTCCGCCAATACGTTCATCTCGGCACCGGCAACTATCATCACCGCACCGCGCGCATTTACACCGACTTCAGTTTGTTGACTTCCGCTCAAGAGTTAACCGAAGAGGTCGCTATTGTTTTTAATACACTCACCGGCCTCGCCGGCTATCCCGGGTTGAAAAAGCTAATGGTCGCGCCGTTCGACCTAGCCGACCGATTGATCAAGCTGATTGAACGTGAACGCGATCACGCTCGCGCTGGCAAACCCGCGCGCATCATCGCCAAACTAAACTCGATCGTTGATGAGAATATCATCGAGAAGCTTTATGAAGCGTCATGTGCGGGCGTGAAGATCGATCTCATCGTTCGCGGCATTTGTTGTCTGCGCCCGAGAATGCCCTCGCTCAGCGAAAATATTCGCGTCATCAGCATCGTCGGACGATTTCTCGAGCACAGCCGCGTTTACTATTTTGAAAATGCCGGCCAGCCTGACATTTACCTTTCCAGTGCCGACTGGATGCCACGCAATTTTTATCGCCGGGTCGAGATCGCCTTTCCGATCGATGCGCCCGACCTGCGGGATGAAATGGTGAACGACATTTTGCCAAGTCTTCTCAATGATCAGGTAAAAGCGCGCGAGTTGCAGCCCGACGGCAGTTACGTGCGGCTGCGCCCAGCCGAGGGCGCGACCCGATCCCAGGACCAATTGCATTTTCGGGAACGATCGCGGCAGACGCGCAAGGCGGCGGCGGAGTTGCAGGCCAAGAGCGCTGAGAAGTTGATTCCGATCAAGCCCAAGCGCGAAGAACCCAAGCGCGCATGAAAAAAGTTCTCGTCGTCGATATCGGCGGCACCAACGTCAAAGCCATGATCTCGCGCGATGAGCGGCGTAAATTCGCGTCTGGCGGCAGTCTTACTCCGCGTCAGCTGCATGACATATTGAATGGCAAACTCGACGATTGGAAATACGATGTCGTTTCGGTCGGTTTTCCCGCGCCGGTCCGCAACGGTCGCATTCTTTGCGATCCAAAAAATCTCGGCAAAGGTTGGACACGATTTAATTTCGAAAAAGCATTTGGCAAACCGGTCCGGGTGATGAACGACGCTGCCATGCAGGCACTCGGTAGCTATCGCGGCGGCCGCATGCTTTTCATTGGACTCGGAACCGGCTTCGGTTCAGCGCTAGTGTGGAATGGTACCGTTCTCCCGCTCGAGTTAAGCGAATTGCCTTATCTCACGGAAGGCACAATCGAAGATCGGGTCGGAAAAGCCGGTTTTAAGCGGGTTGGCCGAAAAACCTGGGAGGAAGACGTCGACCGGATTCTCGTTCACCTGCAACGGGCCTTCGTGGTCGATTATATCGTGATCGGCGGTGGCAACGCCAAGATGCTCGAGCATTTGCCACCCGCAGTGGAACTGGGACATAATCGCAACGCTTATCTCGGCGGCCAGCGGGTCTGGCAACATAACCAGAGAACGCGGCGCCCGCGGTGGAAGATTCTGTAGGGTAGACGATGAAACTCTGTTTCCTCCGCCACGGCGAGGCCGACTGGCCAAATTGGACGAAGCCCGACGACGAGCGGCCGCTAACGGAACGTGGACGCAAGGAAATGAAACGCGTCGCCAAATTTCTCGAAAGCCTGAAGTTGGTTCCCGATGCCATTTTAACCAGCCCTCTCCCGCGCGCCTCGCAGACGGCGGAGATCGTTGCCCAGCGTCTAGGCATCGAATTGCAAACTGAGCCCGCGCTGGCGCACGGTTTTAATATAGAAC
>DATELT010000175.1:0-7346 GCA_035276245.1 Chthoniobacterales bacterium | reverse complement strand
AAATTGTGAAGTATTTTAATATTTCGACACATAGAATTGAAATTAGAACAAAGAGTTAAGAAGGGCGAATTCCATTAAGCGTCAACCGCGACCTTGAATTGGCCATGATTACGCCCTCGCAAGCGAACGGCATTTCTTGCCCAGCATTAGCGTTGTGATCCGCGGATTCTTTTAACGGAGTTGTTGATCGAGAAATTCGAAGATGTCGTTTTCCCATCGATCGACAGCGGTATAGACAAAATTGTGTCCATCGTCCGGGGTTTTGCCCACTGGCGGATAAATTTTCAGAAGATGTGGTCTGCCTAGCTTCTGAAGCTCATCAGCTATGATTTTGCCGGGAATGGTCGAGTAGTCGTTCGCTGCATGGACGAGCATCACGGGGCTATGCGTTTTGCGCGCCGCAGCCAACAGGCGCTCGCGCATTTCAGGCGAGTTTTTCCAAGACGCGGCCGCCGCTCCGAAAGTGATTGCGGCTCGTACGCTGCTGTCACGCTCGGCCGCAAGTAAAACAAGCTGTCCGCCAAAAGAGTGTCCGGCCATCGCGATGCGGTGCGAGTCGATCGAAGCCAGGTTCCTTAAAAACGTCAAAGAAGCGAGGACGTCATCGAGATGATCCGTGGTCATCAGAACGAACTGCAAATGCTGACTAGCTTCTTTTCCCTTTGCTGCCTCCTCGCGCTGCAAAACATTTTGCATAAAGGGACCTTGATCTGCAGATAGCCCCTGACCCCGCCGAAAAGGGTAGAGGAAGGCGTATCCATGCTTAACGAAAATTGGGCCGAGCCTTTCGGCTGCGTCAGTGATCGCCAACGGACCAGTGTGTCCGGGATCGACGCTACCGGAACCGTGATTGAATAGAACGACAGGGAAAGGCCCCGTACCTTTTGGCCGCCAGAGGAAACCTTTCAACTGAAGCGCGCCGCTCGGAATGACAACGGTTTCGTGAGCGCTGGCTGCCCCTTCGTCTGCGGCTGCCGCGATCCGCACCAGCGTAAGCAACAATGACAAACCTGCGATTTTCAAAACAACTCTGCGGTCGCGCCGAATGTCGCCCCGGAAAGCCGGAGAGGGATTGGCCATTACACCGGCGCTAACCCCCAGCGATTGCGCCCATGATAAAAAACGGCTCCGTTCCGTTGGCAATCGCATCAGGTAATACAGCGTCCGCCGGCTCATGCGAAATGTCTTCACCGCAGGCGAAAAAGCGAACCAGGGAACGACGCTTTAGCGTGTCATGGTCGCGGATAGTGCCACGCAGTGCTGGATATTTCGCTTCGATTGCATCAATCACGGATTTCACCGTTGCTCCGCCGTTAAGATCGACCTGCACCTCGTCGGTCACTCGTGCCAGCGTGCGGAGGTGATGTGGAAGAACGACGCGAATCATTTCAGAAAATAGCCGGTGCCTCTCCTCCGTCTCCGATCTTTGGTTCTTTCGCTACCTTCTGTACCCTTCATGTGTCTCTATTCAGTGTCTGGACTTCGACGGACAAAACCGCCGGAAGATGGCGCACGATTGGATTCCAGGAATCACCGCCGTCAGCCGATGAATAAACCTGACCTCCCGTTGTGCCGAAATAAATTCCGCAAGGATCAAGCGAATCGATCGACATGGCGTCACGCAGCACATTGACATAGCAATCGCGTTGTGGCAGACCTTTGCTGAGTTCTTCCCATTCGTTGCCGCCAGCGCGGCTGCGATAAACTCGCAGTTTGCCATCGGGTGGAAAATGTTCGGAGTCGCTCTTGATCGGGACGACGTAAATCGTTTCGGGTTCGTGCGCGTGGACGTCAATCGGAAATCCGAAATCGCTTGGCAAATTGCCGCTGACTTCCTTCCATGAGTCGCCGGCATCGTCACTCCGCATTACGTCCCAATGCTTTTGCATAAATATTGTGTTGGGCTTCGATGGATGAAGGGCAATTCGATGAACGCAATGACCGACTTCCGCGTTCGGATCGGGAATGTATTGTGAGCGCAAACCTTTGTTTATTGGTTTCCAGGTCTCGCCGCCGTCATCGGTGCGAAACGCACCGGCCGCGGAGATCGCCACAAACATTCGCTTCTGATTTTTTGGATCGATGAGAATGGTGTGCAGGCACATGCCGCCCGCTCCCGGCTGCCACTTTGGGCCAGTGTCATGTTTACGAAGCCCGGACAACTCCTTCCAAGTTGCCCCGCCATCTTTGGATTCAAAAAGGGCGGCGTCTTCTACGCCGGCGTAAACGTGGTTGGGATCATTGAGCGCCGGCTCCAGGTGCCAGACGCGCTTGAACTCCCAGGGATGCTGTGTGCCGTCGTACCATTGATGTGTGCCCGGCACGCCGTCGTAAACGAATTTGTTGCTCTCGCCCATCGACATTCCTTCCGGGCTTATTGTCGGACCGCCACCTGGTGTGTTCCAGTTTTCACCGCCGTCATCGGAGCGCTGGATGATTTGCCCGAACCACGCGCTGGTTTGCGACGCGTAAATCCGATTCAGGTCCGCCGGTGATCCTTTCATGTGGTAAATTTCCCATCCAGCGAAATGCGGCCCAAATACCTTCCAGTTTTTGCGTTTCCCGTCCGAGGTCAGGATGAAGGCGCCCTTCCGCGTACCCACCAATACTCGTATTCTGCTCATCGTTAATACTTCTAGCCGCGAAATTCGCGGATCAAGGCGGATTTTCAATCCCAGCGGTCGCAGACGGCCCCCTAGCAGAATTCAACGCCTGAATTCCGTCGATGCGGAAATAGACGCGGGCATTAAGATTTGAACATGAAAAAATCAAAATTTCGCATCGTTCCTCTCTCGACTGAGGTCGCTGAAGCGGCCCGACGCGCAGCGACGAGTCACGCGCCAGATCACAGAATCGTCGTTGCAGACTCAGCAGAAGGTTATCCCTGTCGGCATTGTCTGCGATTCGCCCAGCCAGGTGAGAAGGTGATCCTTTTTCCGTACGCATCTATTCCCGCGGATCATCCTTACTCTGAAACCGGGCCGATTTTCGTCCACGAACAAGCGTGCGAGCGTTATTCGACGACCGATAAACTCCCACCGGATCTTCGCCGAGGCCGGGTCATGCGTGCCTACAATTCAAATTATGACATGATTGATGCCGAAGTTGTGAACGCCAGCGAACCGGAGGCCGTCATTGAAAAACTGTTAGAAGAACCCGAGACTGCTTTCGTGGACGCTCGGAGCGTAACTCGAGGCTGTTACACATTTCGAATTCAACGCCAATGAAAATGCCGGAACTTCTCCCGCCGCCAGACACGATGTATCGCGCGCTGGTTAACCGCGACCCGAGCTTTGAGGGAATTTTTTATGCCGGGGTCCGAACAACGGGAATTTTTTGTCGCCCAACTTGCACGGCAAAAAAGCCGGAACGCGCCAATGTCGATTTTTTCTCGACGTCAAGTGAAGCGCTGCACGGCGGTTATCGCCCGTGTTTGCGTTGCCATCCGATGGATCCGGATCAACCACCGCCCAAGTTAGTTGCTCGTTTGCGCGAGGAAGTGGATCGTGCGCCGGGTGGCCGGCTCACGGATAAAGAACTCGCCGCGATGTCGATTGATCCGTCGACCGCGCGACGGCAATTCAAACGTCATTATGGAATGACATTCCAAGCGTATCATCGCGCCCGTCGAATGGGTCTCGCCCTGCGCGGAGTACAGAAGGGTGAACGCGTGGATGAAGTGCGAAATGGCAGCGGCTTTGAATCGGAGAGCGGTTTTCGCGATGCTTTCACTCGAATTTTTGGTGAGACACCGACGGCGGCGAGAAAGCAGGGGGGGCTCTTTGCCAAACGGATTGAGACTCCGCTCGGGGCGATGCTTGCAATCGCGGATGATCAAGGACTTCGCTTGCTCGAGTTCGTTGATCGACGTGCAATGGAACGCGAGCTGTCGATCTTGCGCAAGCGATTGGGGACGAATGTCGTGCCTGGCGAACACAAATACCTCGACGCGATTCAGTCACAATTGGCCAATTATTTTTCGGGAAAGAACCTTGAGTTGAATGTTCCAGTGGCACCCGTTGGTTCGCCATTTCAACTGCGCGCCTGGGAATTGTTGAGGTCAATTCCAATTAGCGAAACGCGGTCGTATTCGTGGATGGCGAAAAAACTCGGTGACGTGGAGATGCGACGCGCAGTCGGTCGCGCCAATGGCGAAAACATGATGTGCATCATCATTCCATGCCATCGCGTCATTCGTGCCGACGGTTCACTGTGCGGCTATGGCGGCGGCTTGTGGCGTAAAAAATGGCTTCTCGATCACGAGCGGCGTTCCGTGAAACAATGACCAAAACTAACTTTTCCCCGGCGAGAAGTTAGAATGGGAGCGTTCGTATAATCTGCCAGGGAGCGGACGGCGGTCAGGGTCGGCGCGGCAGGATCAAGAGAATTTCTAGCTCCAGTGCGGATTATGCGCCAAATAAGTCTCATGAAACGAGTGAGTTCGTTCCAAATCGTTCTCACCGTCTTTGCTGTAACGGGCGGCACCGCCGTCGCTCAAAACAACCTGCCGCCAGATGTCCAGGCGATGGCAAAGAAGGTGATGATGCCTCTCGTTCTGAAAGTCCCGGGAATGGACAAGGTCAAGATCATTCAAAATTTGAAGTACACCAAAAGTGATGACCCGAATGTGTTAATGGATATTTATCTTCCGCCGGAGCTGGCGGACAGCGCCAAGCGGCCCGTGGTTATTTTTCTTCACGGTGGAGCGAAAACCGATTACACACCAAAGGACTGGGGGATTTACACAACGTGGGGCCGTTTGATCGCGGCATCAGGATTTGTTGGAGTAACTTTCACCCATCGACTCGAGTATCCGAATCCGTCTTTGGAAAAAGCCGCCGCCGATGTTCGTGATGCCATCAATTATGTGCGTTCGAATGCCGATAAATATCACGTCGACAAGGATCGCATTTGTTTGAGCGCGTATTCGGCTGGTGGCCCCCTCTTAACTCTGGCGCTGCACGGCGATATGCCGTTCGTCCGCTGCCTCGTCGGATTCTACAGTTTCATGGACATCGAGCAATCCGATTACGCGAAGACGGAAAAGCCGGAGACGGTAAAATCTTTTTCTCCGATTACCTATTTGGAGAAGGATGCGAGCAAGGTCCCGCCAATGTTCATTGCGCGCGCCGGACACGATGAGGTTCCTACAATGCTTGACTCGATCGATCGTTTCATTGCGAAAGGCTTGTCGGCAAATGTTCCTATAACCGTGATGAATCACCCGCAGGGTGTGCACAGCTTCGACAACCAGAACAATGATGACCGGTCACGGGAGATAATTCGCGCAGCCATTGAATTCATGAGGACGCATTTGGGAAACGAAAACAGGAAGTAGAAGCTTCTCCTTCAACCCCGAATCGCGCGGATAAAGGATTTCTTTTCTCTCAACCCCCACCTTTCAATCATCAACTACTTCGCGATGCAGATATTCTTTGGTTCGGTGAAGAAGCGTAGCGCTTCTTCGCCGCCTTCGCGGCCGACGCCGCTCGCTTTCATTCCGCCAAAGGGAACGCGGAGATCACGGACGAGCCAGCAGTTTACCCAAACCGTGCCGGTGTGAATTTGTTCGGCGACGCGATGGGCGCGACTGAGGTTTTGGGTCCAGACGCTCGACGATAGCCCGTACTCAACGTCATTCGCATAACGAATCACCTCATCTTCGCTATCAAATGGCGTAATGGTGACGACCGGACCGAAGATTTCTTCCCGATTCGTGCGGCAAGCGACTGGAAGGTCGACTATCACCGTGGGCGAGAAGAAATATCCTTCGCGGGTCCGATCGTTCGGCCGTTCCGGCGAGTTCCCGCCAAGCGCGATCTTGCCGCCTTCTTTCTGCGCAAGATCGACATAGAACTTCACTTTATCGAGCTGTGCCTTGTTCACGATTGCGCCCTGCTCCGTCTCCTCATCGAGCGGATCGCCTTGTTTCAATTGCGATGCCTTTTCGATGAAGCGTTTGATGAATTCCTGGTAGATCGGTTTCTCGACGAAGACGCGCGAACCGCACAGACAAATCTGGCCTTGGTTCGCAAACGATGAGCGCACGCTGCCGTTAATTGCAGCCTCCAGATCGGCATCGGCGAAGACGATGTTTGGATTTTTGCCGCCGAGCTCGAGCGAAACTTTCTTGAATAATGGAGCACAAGCTTCCGCGACTTTCTTGCCGGTAACAGTCCCGCCTGTGAATGAGATGGTGGTGATTTTCGGATGCGCAGTGATGGGCGCCCCGACATTTGGTCCGGTTCCGTGAACGATGTTCAGCACGCCATTTGGTAGACCTGCCTCACGAGCGATTTCGCAGAGCAAGAACGCGGTCATCGGTGTCAGTTCGCTTGGTTTTGCGATGGCAGTGTTTCCGACGGCGATGGCGGGTGCGATTTTCCAGCTTAGTAAATAAAGCGGCAGGTTCCAGGGCGAGATTAATCCCGCGATGCCGCGTGGCTTACGCAGCGTATAGTTAAACGCGACGTTGTCAGTGACGTGCGCTTCTGATTCGGTGTGAAGAATTGCGGTGGCGAAAAACCGAAAATTGCTGGCCGCGCGTGGGATATCGAGCGTGCGGGCAAGTGATAGAGGTTTGCCGGTGTCGACCGATTCAGCATGGGCGAGCTTCTCGAGATTGCGCTCAATCAAATCGGCGATACGTAGGAGAATTTTCGATCGCTCTGCTGCAGGCATTCGCGACCATTCGGGGAAAGCTTTTTCTGCCGCTGCGGCGGCGAGGTCCACATCGCGCGCGTCACTGTCCGCGACTATCGAGTATGGTTTGCCGGTCGCCGGCTCGATGTTGTCGAGGTACTTGCCGCCGACGGGCTCAACGAACTGCCCATCGATGAAATTTTGAATCCTGGATTCAGTTTCTGTCATGCCGAGCGAAGTCAAATCATCTCTCGAAGTAATTGGAGATTCCTTCCAGCCTTCGCATAAACCTGCGGCGTGACAAGCGACTTCGCTCGGAATGATAAGTGGGCGATGTCACGCAACGTCAGCCAACAATCACCTTTCACTGGTCACAATCACCGGAAGTACGGATCTCTTGTTCACAAAGCGAGCAAATTGCGCTCAGTAAACCGTCACCGAAGTTTGCCACGACCTCTTAGCGACAGCCAGCTTTCCGATTGGTTATATGGCGAAGACGAACCTTCATTCTCGTTGCATCCCGACGCGCGGCATTGCGAGAACTAGGAAAATATAACCTAGTTTACCCAGCTATCTGTGGAAAGTAACACGAAAAGCAAGGTCGCCGAGCTACAGTCGGAGATCCATTTCAGAACGCCGGAATGTGTGTCGTTAGCTCCGATTTTGTCGAACTACCTTAACTAATCATTCCGAATTCGGGACGG
>DATELT010000174.1:0-5852 GCA_035276245.1 Chthoniobacterales bacterium | reverse complement strand
GTATGCTTTTTTTTTCCGTGTCATGTCGAGCGAAGCCGAGACATCTCTAACTATTCTCAGAAAATGTCATCGGCCAAGTCACTCCACCTTGGATTCAATTTGGTGATGAGCTTCGCCTTTTTTGCGCGCGACCAGTTGTTGATTTGTTTCTCTCGCGTGATTGCATCCAGCGCGTCTGTGCAATGCTCAATAGACCAGTTTGTGACAACGGTATTGGGCGGTGAATCCGAAACTGCACCTGTACGGTGTTCAGCTACTCTGGGAGGTAAGTTGTTCGTCACGCCAGTGTAAACCACTGAATCGTTGTCGTTGGTCACGATATAGACCCAGAAGTTATAGTCCCGTCCCACACAAATAGTTAGAGATTCCTCGACTACGCTCGGAATGACAAAGAGGGCGATCCCGGCTCAATCGCCCTTCACATTACCTCAACTGTCCAAACAAAGTCGGCTGGCCTTCTTCCTCCGCCAACGCGCGCGCCCGTTGCTCGCGTTTTTCCATGATGAACTTATCCAGCGCTGGATCAACTGGCAGCGGATATTTTCCATTAAAACAAGCGAGACAAAATGAATTGGCCGGCCGGCCGGTCGCCTTAATCATTCCTTCAATGCTCAAATAACCAAGGCTATCGACATTGAGGTACTCGCAAATCTTCTCCATCGACATCTGGTTAGCGATTAACTTTTCCGGATCGGGGAAATCGATTCCGTAATGGCAGGCGAAGCGATGAGGCGGACAACTCACCCGCATGTGCACTTCTCGTGCGCCCGCTTCGCGCAAATTCACGATGCGCGCGCGCGCCGTGGTCCCGCGCACAATCGAATCGTCCACCACCACGACTCGTTTTCCTTCGACCATTTCCTTGATCAAATTCAATTTCACTCGCACATCGAAATCGCGAATTAGCTGGCTCGGCTGCAAAAAAGTCCGACCAATGTAGTGATTCCGAACAAAGGCATGCTGATACGGAATGTTTAGCTCCTGGGCGAAGCCGAGCGCAGCGTAGTTCCCCGAGTCCGGGACGGGAACGACAATGTCTGCTTCTACCGGAAATTGCCGCGCCAGTTCGCGTCCCATCTCGGTGCGCACTTTCCCAACATTCACTCCGCCGATCATGCTGTCCGGTCGCGCAAAATAAACGTATTCGAACATGCAGAAAGCAGGCTGTTCATCGCGGAACGGTCGTTCCGAGCGCAATCCATGCTCATTAATGATCAGCACTTCGCCGGGTTCGATCTCACGCACGAATTCAGCATGAATGAGATCAAAGGCGCAAGTTTCAGAAGCGAGAATGTAAGCGCCATCAAGTTTTCCGAGAACGAGCGGACGCCAGCCAAAGGGATCGCGCACCGCGATCAATTCCTGCTCGCTCATGATCAGGAGCGAGAACGCGCCTTCGATTCGGCGCAACGCGCTCAAGACGCTGCTGCCGTTATCCGCCGGACGCGCCAGCAAATGTAAAATGATTTCGCTGTCGGCTGTAGTTTGGAAAATGGAACCTTTGCTTTCCAGTTCGTCGCGCAAGAGGTCGGCGTTAATCAAATTCCCGTTGTGCGCGATTGCCATTTGCCCGCGTACGCAATCAACCACGAAGGGTTGCGCATTCTTAAACGTGCTCGTCCCCGTCGTGGAATAACGGGTATGCCCGACGGCGCGCGTTCCTTTCAATTTTTCCAACTCTTCTTGTCCGAAAACCTGCGAAACCAGGCCCATACCCTTGTGTTGGAGAAAGGTCTGGCCGCCCCCGTTGCTCGTAACGATGCCCGCGCTTTCCTGCCCACGATGTTGCAGCGCAAACAATCCGTAATAGGTCAGGACCGCCGCATTCGGATGACCAAATACGCCAAAAAGCCCACACTCATGCTGCGGGAATGCTTTGTCGTCTGGCGGTTCTTGAAGTTCAGGCATCGCGTTAGAACATCGTCGATTTTCGAGCAGCCTTCAACGGCGCAAAAGTGTCATCCCGAGCCGCGCAGACGGCGAGGGATCTCTCGATGGTCTGGACACGTTCCGATCGGTTGTGAGATTCTGCGGTGCGATCCGGACTGGCGTTGTTTGCGCGGCTCAGAATGACGAAATCTTGTTTCACAAACTCGGGATCGGGTCGGAATCGCTTTCCACCGCGCGACGAATCGCGTTCCACCAGAGATCGTGAAGCTCGGCGATTCGCCAGTTAAGATTCTGGTCGCAAACCGAAATGTGTAGGTCGTCTCGAATCACGCTGCCGATCTGCGCGTGCGGAACACTTTTGGATTTCAGTTCGGAGAGAACTTGTTCTGCATTCTTCGGATCACAGGAAATAATGATGCGCGATTGCGCTTCGTTGAAGAGATCAGTAGCCACGTCGCCTGCGCGGATGGCATCCCCAGTTTCGAAATTCACATCCGCGCCGAGCAACCCACCGGGATTGAAACAGCATTCCGCTAATGCGACCGCCAGTCCGCCTTCGCTGCAATCATGCGCGCTCCTAACGAGACCTAGCCGAGCCAAATGACGCACCGCATCTTGCACTGCGATTTCGAGTTCAATATCCAGTTTTGGTACCGGCCCGATCTTTTTCCCGAGACAAACCTTGAGAAAACGCGACGCCCCCAGGTTGTAGGCGCGGTCGCCGGCTGCGGGGCCGACTAAAATAATGACATCCCCTTCGTTCTTGAACCATTGGGTCGTAATGTGCTTCTCTTCGTCGATCACCCCGACCATCGCCACCGTCGGCGTCGGATCAACTACCCCCGCCGGGCTCTCATTATATAGAGAGACGTTGCCTCCGGTAACAGGCGTTCCGAAAAGCCGACACGCTTCCGCCATTCCTTCAACTGCCTCGCGCAACTGCCAGAAATTTTCGGGCTTGTAGGGATTGCCAAAGTTCAAATTGTCCGTAACCGCCAAGGGGCGCGCTCCTGAGCAGCTAAGATTTCGTGCCGCCTCCGCCACTGCAATGCGTCCGCCCTCACGCGGATCAATCGCACAATACAGCGAATTACAATCGGTAGTTGCTGCCAGAATTTTGTTTGCCTCTCTAATATAGAACACCGCCGCATCCGAGCCCGGCTTCACCACCGTCCCGGTGCGAACGGTGTGATCGTACTGGCGATAGATCCAATTTTTCGACGCAATAGTCGGATCCGTCATCAAAAGCTTCAGGGATTCCACCACAGAGGACACAGAGAGCATGGAGATTTCCTTGGCAACCTCTGTGTCCTCTTTGCTCTCAGTGGTTAATCGTTTCGCTTCCCGTTCATACAGCGGCGCCTCTTCCGCCAACGGTTTTGCCGGGATTTCCGCCGCGATGCTTCCGTTATCGCGCACGCGCATCATCCCGTCGTTGGTCACGTGTCCGATTTCGGCACAGGGGACATCCCATTTCGCGAAAATTTCGCGCACAATATTTTCTTTGCCGCGCTTGGCGATGATCAACATTCGCTCCTGCGATTCACTTAGCAGAATTTCGTACGGCGTCATGCCCGGCTCGCGTTTCGGAACTTTGGACAGATCGATTTCCACGCCGCTGCCACCGCGACTCGCCGTTTCGCAAGTCGAACAAGTCAGTCCTGCCGCCCCCATGTCCTGGATTCCCGCTACGGCATCCGTCGCCAGCAATTCCAGACACGCTTCCAACAACAGTTTTTCCTTGAAGGGATCGCCTACCTGCACCGCCGGCCGGTCTTCGCGCGATTCTTCCGTCAGCTCGCGCGAGGCAAACGCCGCTCCCGCCAACCCATCGCGCCCCGTCTCAGCGCCTACATAAAACACCGGGTTACCAACTCCGCGCGCCGCGCCATGAGCGAGTCGTTCGTGCCGCAAAACTCCCAGGCAAAAAACGTTTACCAATGGATTTCCCTCGAAACTTTCGTCGAAATAAATCTCGCCGCCGATGGTCGGAACACCGATGCAATTGCCGTAGTGCGCAATACCAGAGACGACACCGGTGAAAAGGCGACGATTGCTTGCGATTTGTGCTCGCCGGTCGTCGGCGGTGCCAGGCGTGTCGCCTGCTTCGCCGCCGACACGGCGGCCGCCATGGAGATCCGTAATCGGTCCAAAGCGTAGAGAATTCAGACAGAATTCCGGACGCGCCCCCATGGTGAAAATGTCGCGAATGATTCCACCCACGCCGGTGGCTGCGCCCTGGAACGGTTCGATTGCGCTCGGATGATTGTGCGACTCGATCTTGAATGCGATTGCCCAGCCGTCACCGATATCGACGACGCCGGCGTTTTCCTCGCCTGCTTTCACTAAAATGCTCGGCCCGGTGGTTGGAAATTTTTTCAGTTCACGCCGCGAGTTTTTGTAAGAACAATGCTCGCTCCACATCACTGAAAAAATTCCCAACTCGGTGAAGTTCGGCTCGCGACCGAGAATTTTTTTAATGCGCGCGAATTCCTCCGGGGTCAGACCGTGCTTCTCCACAACCTCTGGCGTAATTTCGGGATCGGCGGTCGGCATTCGACGCACGAAGATTAGCGCAACTGTGCGTGCGCTCAAATCATGCGTTTGTTGTAGCCGCGCTCATCGCGGTCAGCGTCTTTTTTCAGGCTCTGCGTTTGACATAAACAGCGCGATTATAACGCCTAGGCCTCTCGACAATTTCCGCCCGCTCAAGTTGTTACGAATTTCACGCGAATACGCTCAGGTGAATTCCGTCTAAATATGAAAGCCGTCAATTCACAATACGGCTACGCCTCGGCCCAGAGGTCGGGGCGGAACTCAAACAAAATAGGGGGAAGGATTATGAAAAAGAGTCTAATCACACTCGCTTGTGCGCTGGTGGCGTCGGTGGCGTTCGCGCAAACAAGCACAACTACAACTGATCAGACAACCACGAGCGCTCCAGCAACAACAACGACCACAAGTACTACGTATGAGGCGGGGACTGTGACCACTTATACACCTGGCAAAACCATCGTGGTCAAGCGCGAGCATGAAGGCCCAGTGAGCTTCGCTCTCGGCACCGCTGCGCGCGTTGTTAACGGCGCCGGCCAAATCGTAACTGCTCCGCTGCGTGCGGGCCAGAAGGTGCGCGTCTATTACACTGGCACCGGAGACACTCGAGTGGTTGAGCGTGTTCAAGTTGAAGATTAACAACTAACGACGTGGCATGGGCTCCGTGCCCGTGAAGTTCCACAAAGATTCTAGGCCGCAGGGTTCCGCGTGAATCCTGCGGTTTTTTTTACGCTTGAATGCGAGGAGCGGCGATTTAAACGTCAATCCGGCTCGGATCACATTTGCGTTTCCCCCCCAAATCAGAGAACGTCTCCAGTGGCATTTGACCTGAAAGAAATCATCGCGGCCCGACTCGGGGAGAACTACGAGCTGCATCATCGTCACATCAATCGCACACTGGTCGCGGCCCAGCGCGTCATCGGTTTCGACAAGGTCTATGCCCGGGCAGAAGGCGCTTACCTCTACGACATGGATAACAACGCCTACCTCGATTTCCTCAGCGGCTATTCCGTGTTCAACATCGGCCGCAATCATCCGGTTGTGAACAAAGCAATCCGCGATGTCCTCGATCTCGATCTGCCCAACATGGTGCAAATGGATTGCTCGCTCCTGAGCGGGCTCCTCGCCGAAGCGATTGTGAAACGCACGCCACCGCATCTCGACGCCGTTTTCTTTTGTAATTCCGGGACGGAAGCAACGGAAGGCGCACTCAAATTCGCGCGCGCCGCTACTGGCAGGAAACGCGTCATCTCGCTCGAAAGCGCGTTTCATGGGCTCAGCATCGGATCGCTGTCGTTGATGGGTTGCGAGAGTTTTACCGAAGGTTTCGGCCCGCTCATGGACGAATGGGATACTCGTATCCCGCTCGACGACCTTGCGTCGCTCGAGCGCGAGCTGGCGAAGGGCGA
>DATELT010000173.1:0-4389 GCA_035276245.1 Chthoniobacterales bacterium | reverse complement strand
CTTCACCGAACCCAGGAAGACGATCTGATCGCGGCAGCGATAAAGCGCCCGCCGCAAAAGGCGACACCACCGAAAAGGTGGTTTTCATCAATCGCTGCGCCAAGGTGGTGAAAGGCGGACGCCGTTTCAGCTTCAGTGCGTTGATTGTGGCAGGCGATCATGATGGAAAAGTTGGTGTCGGTTTTGGCAAGGCGAACGAAGTGGCGGAAGCGATTCGCAAGGCGTCGGAAGCGGCGCGCAAATCAATGGAGAAAGTATCGCTGCACGAGAACACCATTCCGCATGAGACGATCGGCGAATTCGGTGGCGGGCGGGTTTTGTTGCGGCCGGCCTCGCCGGGGACTGGCGTCATCGCGGGGGGCGGTGTGCGCGCGGTCGTAGAGGCCGCGGGAATTCGCGACGTCCTGGCCAAATCGCTCGGCTCAAGCAATCATGCCAACGTAGTTAAAGCGACCATCGAGGCGCTGCGAAATTTGCGTCGTCGTGATGAAATTTTGAAAGTGCGCGGGATTCGCCCGCGCGGGAGCGCGCCAGCCGCTGGAGGACAAGTATCGTGAAATCGGAAACGAAAAAAGAAAAACCGGCGGGATTACGGCTGCATAACTTGCGGCCACGTCCAGGTGCGCGTCATCGGGTGAAGCGCCTGGGCTGCGGCGAAAGCTCGGGCCACGGCAAAACCAGCGGCAAGGGGCACAAAGGGCAAAAGGCCCGCTCGGGCGGAAGTCTCCGTCTCGGATTCGAAGGAGGACAGATGCCGTTAATTCGGCGATTGCCGAAGCGTGGTTTCAACAACGCGGTTTTTCACACGCGTTACGCGATTGTGAACTTGTCGGATCTGCGGGATTTCAAAAGCGGATCGGTCGTGAACGAGGAATCATTGCGCGCGGCAAATCTCGTACGTGGGAATTTTGATGGCATCAAAATTCTCGGCGGCGGTGAACTAAAACATGGGCTGACGATTGAAGCGGAAAAGGTCAGCGCTTCCGCGCGCGAAAAGATCGAGAAAGCTGGCGGAAGCATCGCGGAAGCGAAAACGTCGAGCGCAGGCGGAGCGAATCGGCAGGATGCCGATGCCACGAAGCCGAAGAGAACAAAGGCCGGCAAGAAGTAGCCGGCTGGTTTAGGAAATGATCTCGGCGTTCCTGAACACAGTAAAAATTCCGGAGTTGCGGCGCCGGATTCTTTTTACCCTCGCAATTATTGTTATTGTCCGTCTGGGCGCTGCGATCACGACGCCCGGTGTCAATCAGGCGGTTTTACAGGAATGGTTTCGCAGCACTGCCGACAAGCAGGGTGGCGTGGCTGCGCTGTTTAACCTTTTCAGCGGCGGCGCGCTGGAAAATTGCGCGATTTTTTCCCTTGGCATTATGCCCTACATCAGCGCGTCGATCATGCTGCAGTTATTGACAGCGGTGATTCCGCAACTCGGGCGCCTGGCGCGGGAGGATGGGGGCCGCCAGAAGATCATGCAATACACGCGGTATGCGACAGTAGTGCTTTGTCTCTTCCAGGGATACTTACTCGCCATTTCCTTTCAACATCCGGAGTCATACCACACCATTCTGGGAGGAATTCCCGATACGATTCGAAAGCTGGGGATTCCTCTGGTGGCGGACCAGGGTTGGACCTTCCGCATCGCAACAGTCATTAGCCTGACTACCGGGACGCTTTTTCTGATGTGGCTGGGCGATCAGATCACTGAACGCGGCATCGGGAATGGCATTTCTTTAATCATCACCGTCGGAATCGTGGCGCGCTTGCCGGCGGCGCTTACCCAGGCTTGGCGAACATTTGTCCCGAGTGCAGGAGCGGGAGCCGATACCAGTCAGTCCAGTCCAACTCCCGTGGTTCTTGTGCTGATGATTTTGTTCCTGTTTCTGGTAATCGCCGGAGTCATCACGATCACGCAAGGTGTTCGCAAAATCTCCGTCCAATATGCCAAGCGAGTGGTTGGCCGAAAAATGTATGGGGGTCAATCGACGTTCATGCCGTTGAAAGTCAATTACGCCGGAGTCATGCCGATCATTTTCGCATGGGCCATTTTATTGTTTCCGACCACGATCGTCGGCCTCTTGTTCAAGAACAGCCGTGTCGCCAAACAGATCACCGACGCGATGGCGACAGGTTGGGTTCATTATGCCTTGATTGCCGCGATGATTTTCTTCTTCAGTTACTTTTGGGTGGCGACACAATTCCAACCGTCGCAGATCGCGGATGATTTGAAGAAGCACGGCGGCTACATTCCC
Organism: Chthoniobacterales bacterium; assembly: GCA_035276245.1. Taxonomy (GTDB): domain Bacteria; phylum Verrucomicrobiota; class Verrucomicrobiia; order Chthoniobacterales; family UBA10450; genus AV69. The sequence goes on along the minus strand of DATELT010000173.1, from coordinate 2,143 downwards.
GGCGTGCGACCGGGTAAACCGACGGCCGACTTTTTGGACTATACGATGACGCGCCTGACTTTCGCGGGCGCGGTGTTTCTCACCCTGATCGCGGTGTTGCCGAGCTTGCTCAGCCAAGCCCTTCATGTCCCGCAGGTCACGGCTCAATTTTTCGGCGGAACAAGCCTGCTTATTATCGTGGGCGTGATGCTGGATACGATGCGCCAGGTCGAGACGCATCTGATTCAACGCCATTACGATGGGTTCTTGCGCAAAGGGCGAATTCGCGGGCGAGCTTTCGATACGCGCGCGGCTTACAACCGTGGCGAGGCCGCAGCGCAAAAGACTTTAATGTGGCTTTACGTTGCGATTTCCATTCTCGTCATCGCAGGAGTCGCCATTTTTCTTTACGGCCGCTGAGTGAAGAAACGGCTTGTTCTCCTCGGCGCGCCCGGTTCTGGGAAGGGTACCCAGGCTGAGCTGATTACGCGACAATTTGGAATTCCGGTGACATCGCCGGGCGCGATCCTGCGGCGGGAGAAAGACCTTGGCACGCCTCTTGGAATCGAAACTTCCGAGATCATTCAACGAGGTGGTCTTGTCCCTGATGCGACAATTGTGAAACTGATCGAAGATTGGCTGCGCTTGCATGGAGCGCACGGTTTTGTCTTTGATGGATTCCCGCGCACGGCCCCGCAGGCCGAAAGCCTGGCAACGATCCTCACTCGCCATCACACCCCACTTGATCTCGCGATCTGGCTCGAAGTTTCCGAGGAAACGGTCCGCGAACGTATTTCCGGGCGATTGCAGTGCCGCAGTTGCGGTTTTGTTACTAGTGTGGCCGCGGGAAATTTCTCCGAGCGCGCAGTTTGTCCGTATTGTGAAGGACCGCTGGTGCGGCGCAATGACGACGATCTCGAAGTTCTGCAAAATCGCTTGAAAGAATATCATGCGAAAACCGAACCGTTGGCTTCGTATTACGAAAAGGTAAGCGTGTTGCATCGGATCGATGGCAATCGCGATCGCGAGACGGTTTTCGGCAATATTTCGCGTTTGATTGAGGCGAAATGATTCCGATCAAAAATGTGAAGGAAGCGGAAAAGATGCGGCAGGCGTGTCGCGTCGCCAGCGACATCCTGGACCGTGTCGTCGCCATCGTTCGACCGGGGATTACGACGAAAGACGTGGATGAAGCTGCCGCCGAGATGATGCAAGAGGCAGGCGTGAAAAGCGCATTTCTCGGCTATCGGATCGGGCATCGCATCTATCCGGGAAACATCTGCATATCGCTAAATGACGAAGTTATTCACGGCATTGCCAGCCAGCGCCGGATTCAGTATGGCGATATCGTGAAACTCGATATCGGAGTGATTCGGGACGGCTGGATCGGCGATACCGCCACGACGGTGCCGGTTGGGATTATCGACGAACAGACGGAGCGTTTGTTGCGGGTGACAGAGCGGGCGCTGGAGCGTGCTATTGGTGTTGCTTATCAGGGCCGGCGTCTGGGCGACATCAGCGCGGAGATCGAAGAAGAAGCAACGCGTAACCAACTTAATGTCGTACGGGAGTTTGTTGGCCACGGGGTTGGACGAAAACTGCATGAGGAACCCCAGATCCCGAATTATGGAAAACGTGGCAGCGGGCCGCGACTGAAGGCCGGAATGACGCTCGCGATCGAGCCGATGATCAATTTAGGAACTGCTGCCGTTAGACTACTCGACGATGGCTGGACCGCCTGCACCGCTGATGGAATGCCATCGGCGCATTACGAGCACACGGTGTTAATTACCAACGGGGAGCCGGAAATACTGACATGGCGCGGAAAGACGCAATTGAAGTAGAAGGCAGAGTAGTAGAGCTCCTCCCGAACACGATGTTTCGGGTGGAACTTCCCAACGGCCACCGGGTTTTGGCCCATATTTCGGGGAAAATGCGGCTCCACTTCATTCGCATCTTGCCAGGAGACAAAGTTATGCTAGAGATTTCGCCCTACGATTTGTCGAAGGGGCGGATTACGTTTCGCCAGAAATAAACGCGAGGATACTTCTCCGCGATTTTTTCGTCTCGTGGAAAAATGAAAGTACGACCATCAGTAAGAAGACTTTGTGAATCATGCAAGATTGTGAAGCGCAAGAATGTGGTGCGCGTCATCTGCAAGAAT
>DATELT010000172.1:0-13985 GCA_035276245.1 Chthoniobacterales bacterium | reverse complement strand
GGAACAGCTAGCTGCGGAGCTTTCTGTAGCGGCGGTCTATGACCGCCGAAATTTCTCGGGGCCCGGTAGATATCCGTGGCTCCCCGATGCCTTCACGCTGCTGCCGCCGGCGAAGCCCTGTATCCAAAGAAACCGCGTTCCTTGATTATCTGCGACACCTCAGGCGGCACCATTTTCTCCCAATCGCGGTCGCCGCTCTGCATTTTCACCAGCGCGTCGGGAGGGAAGATTTTCAGATATTCCGGATGAAAATCGGTGATTTCTACGATGAAATTGTTATCCACGATGAATCGGAATAGCGCTCTCAGTTTCGGAGCGACCTCAATTTCGTGGGCGGCGATGACTCTATCGGTGGCCTCGTCAATCATCGGGTAGACGTAGAGTTTGAAGGCGCCTTTGAACATTCGACCGAGTGCTTCCAGAATCCCGCCTTCCAAATTCAGGTAATACTTTTCATCGAAAATTTCCATCAGACTCGGGACTCCCATGACCAGGCCGACCATCTCGCTGGTATAACGGCAGAGATAACCAGCGAGCCGATAATATTCGCCAAACTTCGAGATCAGAACCGTTCGCCCGAGCGCACCGAGAATATCTACTCGTGCCAGAAAATCGGCATGGTTTAACTCGCCTTCAGCAAGCAGGTTCTCCAACGTCATCTCCATGAGCACGACCAGGTCGGACTCGCTGCAGCCGGATTCCGCCAGAAATTTCCGGCGTGCCCCATCCAGCATATCATTGGTGGCATAGGTGACCGGACGAAAACTGCCGCGTTCCACCAGGATCGCTTTTTTGTAAAAGACCTCCGCTGGCTGCACTGTTTCGCCATCCGCCCGGAACATCACCGCGTCTGTCAAACCCTGGCTAACGAGTTGCAGACTCATGAGTCGATTGTCGACCTCCGAAAAGGCGGGCCCGGAGAATTTGATCATGTCGACTTCGAGCCGGCCGTGCGCGAGATTCTCCTGCAGCGACGAAATTAATTCTTCCGGCTTCGGACAATAAAACGCGCCGTGAATCAAATTCACTCCGATCACGCCCAGCGCTTCCTGTTGATCGACGTTGGCTTCGTCCAGCATCCGCACATGAATAATGATCTGGCTTGGTTCGCCACGGTGCTCCGTTTGAAACCGAACTCCTAACCAGCCGTGAGATTCGTGGTGCTTTTTAAAACTGCGAGCCGCCACCGTGTCGGCAAAAACGAAAAAGAGTCGCTCCGCTCCGACCTTTTGATCAAGCCGTTCGATCAACAGTTTGTATTCATGATCGAGCATCGTGCAGAGCCGAACGCGGCTGACATAGCGATCGGTCGGTCCGTAAATCGCGTCGCTGAATGTCATGTCATAGGCGGACATCGTTTTCGCGATTGTGCCCGAAGCGCCGCCAACGTAGAAAAAACGGCGCGCAACCTCCTGCCCGGCTCCGATTTCTGCAAAGGTACCGTAACGCTTGGCGTCGAGATTGATCTGGAACGCCTTCTTACTTGTTCCGACATCCCACTCCGCTTTCACAATTTCCAAGATGTCGGCATTTGCCCGCTTCTCAAGTAGCGCAGGCGTCTACTGCAGTCCGGCCCGGACGTGCGGGGTCAACGGGCATGCCCGTCGATGAGGGACAGCTCCTTGAAACAAACAACGGGCAAGATGCCCGTTGGCCCCACCGCCGAGACGGCCGTGCTACAGCCGCACCTTCTCCACTGCTTTAGTCGAGATCCACCCACGCTGATCATTTGGCAGGGCCGCGTAACTCCAGTCACCGCGTTCTTGCAAAATCAAAACTTCGCTTCCCGGCGGCAGCGCCAGAACGCTCTTGGCGCTATCGGCCGTCGCAACTCTGGCGTCGGTATTGTCTGCCACCACCACTGCAACGCCCTGCCCGCGGGTGCCGTTTTCCAGTTTGTAAACGGCCCAGCCGCAACTCGCGGTCAAAAGCAAACCAATTGTCATCCATAGCACTTTCCGCCGCCGAAGGATCAAAAGAATAATCATTCCCCAGAATAAAATTGCCGCCAGGATGGTGAACGATTTCGCGCTGCCGAAATTCAAATATTTTTCCAACGGTGCCGATGCCAGTTCTAGTGCGTGGGTTTGGTCTCGGGCAATTCGCAGATTCGCGTCGGCCTCCGCATGATTGCGATCCAACTGCAACGCTCGCTCATAATTTAAAATCGCGCGCCCGAAATCGCTGTCACGGAAATAGGCATTACCCAAATCGTAAAACAAGTTTGCGCTCCACTGGCCCGACTGAACGACCCCACTGTAGTCTGTGATTGCCGCCTTAAAATATCCGGCTTTAAATTCCGTGTTTGCGTTCGCAAACAACCCATCGCCTGTCCGGCTCAGACCATCGCTTGTCGCGGCGTTTGCTGCTGGGGAAACAACAAAAAGGCAGAAAACAATCTGAAGGAACGCTCTCCAAGCAAGATTCCGACGTTTCGCCCCTTCAGCATTCATAACACACTTTGCTGCCTCAGATGAACTAACCTGAGGGACACCGGGAGATATGGCTCGGACTTTCATGGCAGACTTTCGATCAACTCCAATGTTTCGCGCCGTCCTCCATCACTCGTTAGCGTTCCGACCCCGCCACCACCGCTGTAACGCAGCTCGTCAGTTGTCGCGAACAATCGTCGCATCCGTTCGCTCTGCTCCGGGTCCAAATCGAAAACGCGCGCGGCTGTTTCAGCATCGACCGTCGCCGGTTCGATATTATTTTCCTTGAGTGCAGTCTTTAGTTGTACGACGCGCGAGGCGTCTGAGAAATAGTCGCGCGGCGCAAGTTGGTTTCGTCTCAACTTTCGCAAAAGCTCATTCTTTTCGTGTTGCAATTGGGCCGCGCGCAACGCTGCCCGGTTAGATGCCCGGGTATTTTGCACTTTCCAACCGAGTAGGCCCAGCACGAGCGCCAGCGGGAAAAGTTGCGCCAGCCAAAAGCCGGGCCGTGCGTAAAGGGGCGCGAACGTCTGCACGATTTTCCCTCGCTCATCGATTTGATGCAATATGTCTTGCGGCTTCTGCGCGCCGGCAGGATTCGGCGCCGCGCCTGCCCCGCTCGCGGCCCCAGCAGCCACCGGTGCTGATGATGCGTTACCTTCCACCGTGATCGGCACACCTTCGCTCTGTAAAGTGATATATCGCTCTTTCGCTGGATCAAAGTAGCTGAAGACCAGCGGCGGAACCGTTGTCAACTTCTCGTTAGGCGACACCACCAGCTCGAACGATTTTGTGCCGCTAATCCCGACGTCATCATCTTGTTTGAAATTCGATGACGGCGGATACTTGTGCCAGCCGCGCTCGTCGCTTAATTCCGGGGCATTCATGCGATCAAAGTTTCCCCGGCCCGCAATTGCCGCCTTGATCGTAATCGGGTCGCCCACCTGTACGCGCTTCGGATTCGCTTCTGCCGTCATCGAAAAATTACCGATTGCGCCTGAGAAAGTTGGCGGGGCTCCCGATGGCAACGACTTTATTTGCAGCGGGACCGGGTCGCTCGTGATGCTGATCTCATGCTGCTCCATCAGCCCTGCAAATGGCATGGTAAAGAACGGGTCGGAGAAGGGATCTTCGCCACCAAAGGGATCAAACGGCCTGCGGCGCACCCCCGAGCTGCGTCGTGCGACGAGCACATTTGCTTTCTCTTCGACGGGACCAATCTGAAAATCGCCGGGCCGCGCTGCGGAAATCGCAGTCTTGTAAGTGAAAACGACGTAGCTTTGACCATCGATCGTCTCCAAATTCTTTTCGCCTTCGCTTAGCTTTTGGACAGTAAAACCCTGACCGTTAATCTGCGGTACCGCCATTTCCCTGATCTGCGTTCGGGAATTGAATCCGATGCGTAGTACCACGGGAACGATTTCGCCCACGTAGGCGGTCTTTTTCGGTACCAAGAGCTCCGCGAATGCGATCTTTTCTTCGGCGTTCTGCCCGCTGCCACCCGGCCCACTTCCAGAGGGTGCTCGGTTGCCCCTCACGCCGGCGGTCGCCCTGGGCGAATCCACCACCCGCAACGTCAGTTGCGGTGTCTGCAAATTATCTTTACCGACACGAATGATTTGGGGCGGAATTTTATAGGTTCCGGATTTTTCCGGTAGAATTGTGTAGCTGTACGTAATCGACGACGAGACTGAAAAATTTCGCATCGTCATTTGCGTCGATTCGCCGGTGTAATGAATCTGCAAACCCGGCACGTTGATATCACGTGGCGTTATCGCCGAGGTGCGGGCGTTATCGATTTGGATCTCCAGCTGCACTGTCTCACCCACCACCACTTCCGAACTCGTCAACACCGCCGTGATCTTGGGCGAATCAGCCAGCGCGAGCTCACACACAGCACTTGCGAAAAATCCCAGAACGAGAATCCGTCGGAGCATCGATCTATCCATCAATTCTCAAACATCAAACCTTCCTCACCAGTCGTTATAGACAGGGTGGACGGGCTTGCGTTCATCCAGTTGGACTCGCGCTTCCTCGTCCTTCATCGCTTGGAGTAACTGCGCCGCCTGCTGTGGACTCATTTCACCGCGTTCCATCGCTTCAGCTTCGGCTTTTTGCTCCTCCTGTTGCTCCTTGTCCGGTTCGCCCGCGCTCTTGATTTCACCCGATCGCGGTTTGCCGGGGGAGCTTGAGGGGGTCGGGGACGGATTTTCACCAGTGCCGGAATTTTCCCCTGGTGACGGCGACGGGCTCTCTCCGCGTTCTCCCGGGCTTGGCGAAGCGTTCGACCCGGCACCTGGACTAGGCGTTGGGGATTCCCCAGCACCCTGGCGCTGCTTTTCCTGATCGGACTTATTGCGCGGACCGGGTGACGGCGTGGGCTGCTGTTGTTGTTCCTGTTGTTTGTTGTTGTCCCGTTTATCAGGATTCTGCTGTTGATTTTTCTGCTGCTCCTCCTGCTGATTTTGTTGATCCTGTTGATTCTGTTGTTGGTTATTCTTCGCCTGCTGCCGATCCTGGTTTTGCTTCTGATCCTTTTGTGATTGCTGCTGCTGTTGTTGTTCCTGTTGCTGTTGCTGTTGCTGCTGTTGTTGTTCCTGCTGCTGTTGTCGCTGTTGTTTTTGCTGCTGCTGTTGTTGTTGCTGTTGCTGCTGGTCTTGGTCTTTCTTTTGGTCCTTTTTATTCTGCTGATTTTTTTGCGGCTGTGGCGGCGGCTGTTTCGGATGCTTCTTCAACTGCTCAATCTTTCTCCTAACAATCTCGAGTCGTTCCGCTGCGGCTTTATCATTCGGGTCCAGCTTCAACGCCTCCTCGTAATGTTGCGCCGCATTCTCCAGATCCTTCAACACCTCTTCATTTGTCGGCCGCAAATCGGCGCGTTCTTCTAATGTTCTTCCCAGGTTGTACCGGCTCTTTTCCTGCAGGGTGGAGGAACGGTCGACCAGCGACTGGCTGAACGCCTCCAGCGCCTTGTCATATTCATGTAGCTTGTAGGCTGCCACGCCGGCGTCGAAGTGCATCTTGGGGACATCCGCCGGGTTAATATTGTGCTCGAGATCCTGCTGGAACTGGGCCAGGGCTTCCTCGTATTTCCCATTATTATATAGGTCGATCCCGGGAACCGCGTAGGCTTGGGCCGCGCCTACGAGCAGCAAACTGACCGTTACCAATGCTTCGCGCTTAACTGGTGCGCGCCTCATAGGCTTGGACCTTATTTTTTTACGATCATTAAGGAATAAAGAGGCGATTAATAGCGCAATAGCCCCTCCTAGCGGCCATTCGTAGCGCTCGATCGGCCGCCTCGAAAGCCGCGCATCGATCTCCGCCGCCTTTAATTTCGAAAGCCCTTCCTCATATAATTGTCGCATCGTTTGTGGCCCGTTCTCCAAATGCAAGTACATCCCCCCAGTCGCTTGCGCGATCTCGCGTAGCCGATTCTCGTCGAGCTTCGATTTGTGAACTTCACCTTTCGCATCTTTTACGAAACCGCCTTCTTGCTCGAGAGGAATTAATGAACCTTGGAGGGTACCAACGCCGACCGTGAAAATTTTTACGCCCGCTTCTTCCGCTTTCTTTGCCTCCTTTACTGCATCACCGCTCAGTTCCTCGCCGTCAGTAAAAATGATCAGGGCGCGGTTTCCCATCGCACTTTTGCCAAATGTTTGCACTGCCAGCGCGATCGCTTCACTTATGTTGGTGCCACCTTCCGGAATCGTCTTGGTGTCGAGATCATTGATCGACTCGACCGCAGCCTCGTAATCAATCGTCAGTGGCGCTTGCAGGAAAGCCCGTCCGGCGAATGCGATCAAGCCGGCGCGATCGCCCTGCAATTCTGTGATCAAATCCTGCGCCGCCAATTTAACGCGATCCAGCCGATTAGGTGCGACGTCGTTCGACAGCATGCTGCGCGAAGTATCGATCGCGAAAAGCAGGTCAAGTCCGCGACGTTTTACATCCTCGTAGATGTAACCCCAGCGCGGTTTCGCCAATGCCGTAATCGCGAGCGCCAGCGAAAGCAAAACCAAGCCAAGACGGATGGCGCGTCGCACGCGATCGACATTACCGGCCAGCTGCGGGAGCAATCGCGGCGAAACAAACTCGTGCAACCGCAATGCGCCACGCCGTTCTGCTCGAATGTGGAGCCCAATTAATAACGGAAGGACCGCTAAGGCCCAAAACCATTGCGGCGCCCCGAGGCTCATAACGTGTAAGCGGCCTCAGTGACGCGACTTTTTGATTTTTCTTTCGGGACGCCAAGCCCCCTGCCACATTGAATCCTCACGGCAATCGTTTCCAAATTGTTTGCCCGAGCAGAAGCTGCCCAATCAGCAATCCGCAACCAGCCGCAATGCACACCGGAAACAGATCTCGATACTGCTGGTATTTCCGGGCGCTAATCGTTGTTTTTTCCAGTTTATCGATGTCTCGATAGATGCCTTCGAGCGACTCCGTATCGGTGGCGCGATAAAATTTTCCGTCGGCGATGCTCGCGACCTCGCGCAGTCCCTTTTCATTAAAAGAAACCTGCGCCCTCTGATAGTAAACGTTGCCTCGTCTGTCGGTGACTACCTGGCCGGTTTGTTCATCCATTACTGGAAACGGCGCGACGCCGTTGGTGCCGATCCCGATCGCGTATAAATGAATGTGCAGCGCTTTCAGCGCTTCTGCGGCGGTGTTAGGCGGAATCTTGCCGGCGTTGTTATCACCATCGGTCAGGAGAACTATGACGCGACTCTTGGATTGTTTGTCATTTAACCGATTACCAGCGGAAGCCATGGCAGATCCGATTGCCGTGCTTCCTTCCACCAGGCCAATTCGAACCCGGTCGAGATTTTGCAGCAACCAATCATGGTCGAGTGTCATCGGGCTAACGATATATGGACGTGTCCCGAACGCGATCATACCAATTCGATCATTCGGGCGCGCCTCAATGAACTTTCGTGTTACTTCGCGAACGGCATCCAGTCGCGTCGCCTCGTCCCCACCGATGGTGAAATCCTTTGCCAGCATCGAATTAGAAACATCCAGGACCAACATGATGTCGATGCCGCTGGCTTCGACATGCGTGAGTGACTTTCCAAGCTGTGGTCGCGCGATGCCAACAATAAATGCCGCGAGGGACAGCCAGATTAGCGCACGCAAAATTTGCCCGGCGCGGCTGCTACTACGCTTCCCAAGCGCGCGAAACGGTGCTGTGGCCGAAAAGACGACGGCTGCGCGCGGACCGAATTTTCCCCGCAACCAAGCCAGCAACGGAATCGACAGCAACAACAGTAACAACCACGGCCGCGCAAACGTCACCGTCTGCCCCGCGATCCAGTCATGCGGTGACAAGAGCTCCTCCTTTCACGAATTGACGCGCTTCACCCAGCAAAAGGCGGCTGTCGGAAGGTGTCGCTTCATAGCGCGCGAACTTGATCAAGTCACAGCGATTTAAAAAATCCGCCAGCAGCGTTTTTTCCTCGTCACCGAAACTGGCGACCGAGCCAATGGCATTTAAAAATTCGACGGATGTTTGCCGTGTCATTGGCAGATCAAACTGTTCCATGACGTAACGTCGTAAAATGTCGGAAACACGAATGCTGAATTGGTAGGGATTTATCCTTTCGACATCCCTTTCGATTTCGTTCAGCCCCGCCAGCGCGCGCTCACGCGGAGTGGGGACCGGTTTTTCCTTTTGGAACAGCTTCCGTCCAAACCAGATCGCCAGTCCAATAATCGTTAGCGCTAGCAGGCTGGCGACGAAGATCATCCACGGTGGCACCAGCGAATAGTTCACTGGCGATACGATGTCGGGAGCATTCTCGGCAAACAGTAGCATCATATCAGCGGTGCACTCGACATCCTATCGTACCATCAAACGACGCTCGCGTTGTTTGAAAAACGAGCGTAGCGCTGGCAGATAATCGTCCCCTGTGCGCAGTTCGATCCGATCGATCCGGTTCTGCCGCAACGCCCGCATTGTATCCGCCAGCTGCGATTGAGCCAGTTGTGCAAACTGTGCCCGCACCCTGCTATCGGCGGCATTGATTTCAATTTGATCGCCCGTCTCCGCGTCCTCCAGCGTAATGAGGCCAATCGGCGGAAGAATGCTTTCGCGTTCGTCTTGAATCCGGATGGCAATTAGATCGTGCCGCTTCGCCGTGACCGCGAGCTCACGCGAGAAATCCGGCGCTTGAAAATCCGAAATCAAAAATACGACCGCGCGACGGGTAATTATTCTGTTTAGGTGACCAAGGGCAGCCGCCGCATCCGTCCCGCGCCCAACCGGATGGAAGAAAAGAATTTCACGGATGATTCGCAACGTATGAGAGCGCCCTTTCTTCGGCGCAATGAAAAGCTCGAGCCGATCGCTGAAAAGCAGCAGACCTACTTTGTCGTTGTTACGAATTGCGCTGAAAGCGAGAAGGCAGGCGACTTCTGCCGCCATTTCGCGCTTGGATTGTGAAGTGCTGCCAAAATTCCCCGAGGCACTCACATCCACGATCAGCATCACGGTGAGTTCGCGTTCTTCCGTGAACTTTTTCACAAAGGGACTGCCCAGGCGTGCGGTCACGTTCCAGTCAATCGCCCGGATCTCATCTCCCGGCTGATATTCGCGCACATCTTCAAAATTCATCCCACGGCCTTTGAAGACACTGTGGTAATCACCAGCGAACGCCGTCTCCACCAGCGCGCGAGTCTTGATCTCCAAACCCCGAATTTTTTTCAGGATCTCCTCAGGATCTGAAGGGCCTTCAAGGTCACGATGTGCCATGCCACTATTCACTGGTCACCAGCCAACAGATCGCTCCTCGTCACGGCACCGGCAACCCCGCGAAGATCCTGTCAATAATGGCCTCGCTTGTGATCGATTCCGCTTCCGCTTCGTAGCTAACGATAATGCGATGTCGCAAGACATCAGGGCCGATGCTTTTGATGTCCTGTGGCGTAACGTAACCGCGGCCATTCAGGAAGGCATGCGCGCGTGCGCCTAGTGCCAGGTAGATAGTGGCACGGGGCGAGGCGCCGTAGCGAACCAGACCTTCCAGCTTCAAATTGTACTTGGCCGGCTCACGCGTCGCCCAAACAATATCGACGATGTAATCCTTCACCCGATCGTCGATGTAGACGCTGTTCACCACGTTGCGGGCAGCGATGATCTGCTTCGGATCGACAACCGATAAAACGCTCAAGTCCGGCGCAGATGTCGCCATCAAGTCCAGGATGCGGCGCTCTTCAACTTTCTGGGGGTAACCGATGTTTAATTTGAACATGAACCGATCAAGTTGAGCTTCTGGCAACCGATATGTCCCTTCCTGTTCCAGCGGGTTCTGCGTCGCTAGAACAAGAAACGGATCGGACAACGGATAGGTTTTCTCGCCGATGGTGACCTGGCGCTCCTGCATCGCCTCCAGTAAGGCGCTTTGCACTTTCGCCGGCGCGCGATTAATTTCGTCGGCCAGGATTAGATTCGAAAAAATCGGCCCGAACTTGGTCGTGAACTCACCATCGCGCGGATTGTAGATGAGCGTGCCGATCAAATCCGCCGGCAAGAGATCGGGCGTAAATTGGAGTCGCTGGAATCCGGTTTGGATAGTCGAAGCGATGGTCTTGACGGTAAGTGTTTTTGCCAGACCGGGAACGCCTTCCAGCAGAACATGTCCGTTTGCCAGCAATCCTAGTAACAACCGATCGACCAGATACTTTTGCCCAACGACGACATGCCCCACCTGCTCGCGCAGAGGCGCGATCCATTGTCCGAGTTCCTGAACTTGTTGTGAAATTTCCTGAGCTGATTTCATGAGCGCTTTGTAAGACAGAAATTGCACCCCGGATGTTCGATCAAGTTGCTCAAGCGCTGGCTGTTTGATGCCAGTCCGGCTCGAACCGCTGCACCGAGGCAACCCGGCCATTGGCGGACATTCACTCCGTTTATTTACCCCATGAATCACACGCATTGACGCGAAATGGGAAGAGAGTCGAGCCAAACCAAACGGGTTCCTCGTAATCCTGTCTCGCTTTTCGTTTATTTCGTGTGTTTCCTGGGATAATTTCTCTCGCTTCGTGCCCTCGTCGCCAGCAACACCGGCAAGCCGCAATAAGGCTCAATCTGCCGAATCTTCGCTTCTAAGAACCGCGCATACGGTTGCGCCAGCAGGCGAGGGGAATTGACGAAAAGAACGAACTTCGGCGGCGAAAGCGGCAGGCGCGATTCGTCTCCGCCCGATTGAGTCGCATAGAACAATTTCAGCCGCTTTCCTTTTACCATTGGCGGCGGATTTGCGGCTAAGGCCGCTCGTAGAACGCGATTCAATTTGCCGGTCCCGATGTGTTGTCGTGCCGCGCGTCGGATTCGTTCGATCATTCTGAAAATTCGATTCGCGTGCTCGCCGGTCAGCGCGCTCGTCACCAACACCGGGGCGTAATCGATAAAGAACAATTCCGTGCGTGCATTCACCATCGCGTTTTCCATGATTTCCCGCTGTTTACCATGTCCGCGCACCAAATCCCATTTGTTGAGGACGATTAGACATGCTTTGCGTGCCTTTTGAATCGACGCGGCGATGCGACGATCCTGCGCCTTGATTCCTTCGGCTGCATCCACCACCAGCACGCAAACATCAGCGCGCGAGACCGTCTTTTCCGCCCGCATCACAGAAAAAACCTCAACCGAGCTTGAATGCTTGCTGCGCTGTCGAATTCCGGCCGTATCGATAAACAAATAGCGTTTCCCGTCACGTTCGTACTCGATATCGATTGCATCCCTTGTCGTGCCCGGAATCTCACTTACAATCGTCCGCCGATCCCCAAGCAATGCATTGATCAGCGAAGACTTCCCCGCGTTCGGCCGCCCCACAATTGCAATCGCTGTCGGCTGTTCTGCGCGTTGTTTATGACACTTCTCGCCATTGGGCGCTGGACGTCCCGATTTTTCACGCGAGCGGAAGAAGGCCCCGATCTCTTCCAGCAACTCCAAGATTCCCCGCCCATGTGCCGCGCTGATTGGAAGCACATTTTCAAAGCCGAGCCCCGAGAACTCGTCGACCAGCAGCTGATGCTTCGGATCGTCAATTTTATTAACGAGAAGTAGGACAGGTTTGTGCAGTTTCCGAACGATGCGAGCCAATTCCCGATCCATTGGGTTCAATCCATCCTGCCCATCCACGACGAACAGAATGAGATCGCTTTCTTCCATCGCGCGAGCGGCCTCGGTCTGAACATCGGCCGTCAGTTGCGTTTCACCAGCGCCCACAATCCCTCCGGTGTCCCAGAGTAGGAATGGTTGCCCGTGAATTTCACACTTGGCTGAGATCCGATCCCGTGTAATCCCAGGTTGTCCATGCACGATCGCGATCCGGCGCCCGGCAATGCGATTAAACAGCGCAGATTTCCCAACGTTTGGCCGTCCTACGATCGCAACGTCCATCGCAAAACCTAGCACAGGCATCTTAAACGCCAGTCCGGCTCGGACACGCCAGTCCGGCTCGGACCCTGTGGGGCAAACCGCCATCTTGCCCGTTTCCTTTGCTCAAGAGGGGCCATTCGCCGGGTCACCGGCTCGCATGCGCGTGCCCTTCCGCCTGCAACTGCCGCACGCCTTCGATCACATAAATCACTCCCGAAATCGCGGTGAAAATTCCCGCTACGATTACGACAAACCACAACGGCAGAAATCGCAATTGCAACATCACCCACGCGATCGCACACATCTGACAAACCGTCGCTACCTTGCCCGTCCAACTGGGTCTCACCTTCATTTTGTTGCCGATGAAATAATGCAGGATGGCTGCGCCGACCAGAATGACAGCATCGCGTGTGATAACGAGAACAGGAAACCAGGGTGGGAACCGTCCATATTCGGGATCTACCTCGCTCCAGTTGCTGATGCTCAGAGTGATGATCCCACTCAGGAGCAAACCCTTGTCCGCGATCGGGTCGAGGATGGCGCCAAGAGGGCTGCGTTGTTTGTAGCGGCGCGCAACATATCCGTCGAGACCGTCGCTCGCGGCCGCGAGCAGGAAAACAGCAATGGCGGCGAAGCGTTGCCATTCCAGCGGCGTCCCGCGCTGAATACTTTGACCATAATAGATCGCAAGCGTTACAAACACCGGAATCATCAAGATTCGGACAATGGTGATCTTGTTCGCGGTTGTCACTGCGGGAAAGAGTAGCGCAAGCCCTTCACGCGCGAACAATTTTATTTCATGTGCGGGCGCTGCCCCTCTGAAATCAAAGGCGACCACAAAACGCCGTCATCCCGAGCGTAGGTCGCGGGGTCCCGAGGAAGTAGGTTTGATTTCGGGGATCCTTCGCCTTAGCTTCGCTTCGCTCAGGATGACCAGCTTGCGGTACTGAAATCACGTTGCTCGTCCGGCGGCTGCGAACTGCGCCTGGCCCGCATGTTTTCCTTCGCAGAATTCTTCAATCATCTTCTTGTTGAAAGCAGGAATGTCATCGGGTTTGCGACTAGTCACCAGTCCATTGTCGACCACCACTTCCTCGTCCAACCAGTCGGCGCCCGCATTCCTCACATCAGTCTTGATCGCAGGCCAGGAGGTCAATTTACGTCCGCGCACCACACCTGCATCGATCAACACCCATGGGCCGTGGCAAATTGCCGCCACCGGTTTGTTCTCTTTGAAGAAATGCCTGGTGAACTCCAAAGCCTCAGGTGTGGAACGAAGTTGATCCGGGTTCATCAGACCGCCGGGAATCATCAGTGCGTCGAATTCCTCCGCTCGCGCTTCATCCAGCGGAATATCGACATCGAACTTGTCGTTTATCGGCGTGATGCATTCCCTGGATTTGTCCCGACTTTGGCGAAACGATTTTAGTTTCCGCGCCAGCTTCTTCTAACGCCTCGCGCGGCTTGGTCATTTCCACTTGCTCAAAGCCCTCAGCTACAAGTATCGCCACTTTCTTTCCATCCAGTTTGCCCATAAAACCTCCTTAGTTGGATTAACTTTTGTTCGGTTGATTACCGTTTGCCTGTCATTGGTGCATCACCCGCTAAAAAATTTACGCGCCCGGTTCGGGCATCGGTCGTAAATCGAAAACTGCTTGGTCTATGTAGAGGCGCGAGTAAGAATTCGCCTGCGCGCCGATGTGGCGAAATGGCAGACGCAACGGATTTAAAATTCAGAAATCAGCGATTTCTTGCGGTTGCTTTACGTCATTTGCCGCTCGCATTTTTCCCTCGTAAAACACACCAGAAACTTACTTTTACGCTTCTGCCGAGGGGTCGAGTTCCGGGACGCGAAAGTAGAACAAAAGTAGAACACAATGGCTCTCGGCGCTTGCTCCGTCACAGCAGTCGAGCACGCGCACGCGCGTTAAGGCGCGGTCAGTTGTGCAAGGGCCGTGAAGTATCGGGAGATCATCGCAGAGAATCTGACAAAGCGGTTATTGGTCGGTGGTGTTTTCAGGGATTACGCATACGACCCGGTCCTCTAACTAAAGACTACGAAGACGGCGACACGGCCACTACACGCAAACCGCTGTTGCTGATGCGCACGCCGGGCTTGGCCTTGAAGCGGTAAGCAGAGCGTAAAGCGTCACCGTGAAAATCCC
>DATELT010000171.1:0-9378 GCA_035276245.1 Chthoniobacterales bacterium | reverse complement strand
CGAGACAACTCCGGCGATCAAGCCGGGAACGATGGCTACGCGCAAAGTGTTCATAAATCAGCAGCGTAACGAGAACCCGCGCCTGTGAACAGAATTTTACGCTTACCCTTATCCGGTCCTGGTAGTGTTATCGCCTGTGAGTTGTCGATGCAGTTGGCGACCTCGCTCGCCGGGGTCACCGACCGCAGCTACAGGACCATTGCCGGTGGTTTACTGGAAGCCTCATGCACGATACACTAGTCGCCAAGTAATGCCGGAGTTTGCTTACAAGGCGCGCAATGCACAAGGTGGATTGGTTGAGGGCGTGCTGAACTGCCCCGACCGCAGTGTCGCGATTCGGCAGATTGAACAACAGAATTGCATTCCCATTCGCATCGACGTCGTGATGACAGGAGCACCGATTGCGCCTGGGCCAACGCCGCCGCGAAACTTCGTCCCGAAAATCTTTAACCGTGGCCCGTACGAACGCACGGACGTTCCCGCACAAAACTTAAGGATCCCGCACAGCCAGTTGCTCGTCTTTACCGAACAGCTGGCGCATTTGCAACAAGCGGGCATGACCCTGGATGAAGGTCTTGGTGTTTTGGAGAAACGTCTCAAGCATCCGCGCGTGCAGCAGATGATTCGCGCCCTGCATCAGTCGCTGGTGGACGGCCGCAGCTTTTCGCAAGCCCTTCGTGAATTCCCGCGAATTTTTCCACCCCTTTACGTGAACCTGGTTGCAGCGGGCGAGGCCAGTGGCGCGTTGCCGGAAATCCTAATGCGGCTGGTAAAACACCTGATGCAGGAGAAAAGCTTGCGCGATCGAGTGCAACAGGCGCTGATTTATCCAGCATTCCTTACCCTCGCAGGCGCCACCCTCGTCACAGTTTTCATTACTTTCATGGTCCCGCAACTGACGCAATTCATGTCGCAAAATGGCGGAGTTCTTCCCCTGCCGACACGAATGCTGATGCAAGTGCACCACATTATTACTACCTACTGGTGGCTGGGGATTCTCCTTATCCTGGGCGCGTTCGCTGGCTGGAAAGCCTTTGTCCGCAGCGATGAAGGGCGAACCGCGTGGGACAGATTCCGCCTGCGGATACCGGGATACGGGCGCATCGTCCGCCACAGCTACTATGCACAGTTTTCGCGAACGCTCGGGACCCTGACTGAAAACGGCATTCCCCTCTTGCGTTCGCTTGATCTCGTCGCTGAAATCGCAGGCAACCGTTACATTGAGAAAAAGCTAACGGAAGTCAGACGCGCGGTGGTGGACGGTGCGCACCTTTCGGCCGCGTTAGCAGGACAACAATTGTTCCCGGACTTGCTCACCGACATGATGGCAGTCGGCGAACAGACCGGGCACTTCGGCCAAACCATGATGACGATCGCCGACGTTTACGAGCGTGAACTGGATCGCACCGTTAGCATAACCTCATCCCTGATCGCGCCGGTGATCATCGTAATTATCGCAATCATCGTTGGCTTCGTCGTTTACAGCATTCTTTCTGCTGTATTTTCCATGACGCAGAGTTTGCAGTTTCGGGCACGCTGAGATAGCATTGCGGCCAATTCGAATGCGCCAGAAAATTTTGACGTTGGGGCTAATCCTGGCGACGGGAGGTCTTCTCGCGCAAGAGGCGGTCAACGGCACTTCCGTTAACGGCCAAACTCCTGCTGATTCTGTCGTTGCGCCCGTCGGCGGTAATGCATGGATCGACCTCCGCCAAAACGCCAAACCGAGCGCAGTGCAAAATGTCCCTACCTGGGTTGAAGCGGTAACGTTCGCTCCCGCGGATACGCAGACTGACCCGGCGGCGCATAGTGTTTTCCGTATTCGGCTAGCGAGACCGTCCGGTCATTCCGCCATTCTTTTTTTCCGCCTCTTCTTCAACGACCAAACCGCAGCCCGGCCCGAAATAGTGGCGTGGGATGAGTCTGGGTCGCAAGTCCTTCGCTCTGGGCCCCTCGGTACTGGCATTGATTTGGAGAGTTCAGAATCGGTCATGATCCCAATGCACGGAGTCACCACCGTTGATGTAGAGGTGCCGGGCGATGGCAGCAGCGTCCGTGGTGCCTATTTGGAATGGATGATCAGCAGCGAACTGGCCCACACTGCAAGCGTTGGGTCGCAGGATGCAGTCCCCCAGCCTTTCGCCGCGACGCTTCCGCTGCATGCGCCAACCGAAGATTCGGAGGATTTCGGCACCGTCACCGCTTCGCTTTCAGCCGATTTGATCCGCATTGGTCCAACGCCGGAGCAGGGCGCGGTTTTCGAATTCGGCATCGAATCCCAACCGCTGCTTGCCCTTATTACTTTCGAAATCGCCAACCCGCGGATTGATTCACCGCCGGAAGTAATTGCGAACGGTCAAAACATCGGGGCCGCTTCTCTAATTATGCCGGGTCTGGCAGATCCCGGTTACCGGGGCGAAATGCATCGCATCGTCAGCCAAATGCAATTCCAGTACACGGGCTGGCTTCGAGCCCAGAAGATTGTGCCGGCAAGCGCCCTACACTCCGGAACGAATGACGTCGCGATTGTCAACGGACCAGGTGCCTCCGCTTCCGTGATTCGCGCCACCCAGGTTCAACTGAAGTATCTTTGGGAAAAGTCCGACTATATTTTGAAACCGGATCGCTAGTGAGGTGTCTAAGAGCTGATGCGCAAAAAAGAACAAGGCTTCACCCTCCTCGAAATAATGCTTGTGGTGACCATCATCGCGTTGCTGTTGGCCGCGGCGATAAAGTTCATGGCACCGAACGTGGACATCGCAAAACGAGTCCGGGTGGCGGGCGATATTCAGGCGATCAAGACTTCCCTACTCGCCTACCAGGGAATCAACGGATTTTATCCAACAACTGAACAAGGTCTGCAGGCTTTGGTAACGGCGCCATCGACCGATCCACGGCCCTCGCGCTGGCAGCAGTTTATGGAACAAGTTCCAACCGATCCATGGGGCAGCCCCTACGTTTACAAGTGCCCAGGTCAGAAAGATCCCACCAGATACGATTTATATTCCGCGGGACCGGATCGGATCCCGGATACCGCCGACGACGACTGGGGACAATAGCGGCCTTTTACTCTCCCTCCTCCTCATCGTCCGGAGGCGGCACGTTTGGTACCGGCACAACTGGCGTTGGGATTGGGGTTGGATTTCGCTGAATCACTCCGCGCTGATGGACCTGCCCCGGTTGGGGAGGCGCAGGCCTTATCGGTGGCTGATAGGATGGCGGGAGCGACGGTATTGGCGCCGGTTTCTGGTAAGGTTGTGGCGGCATCGACATTCCTGGCGGGAAAAGCGGCGGCTGCATCGGGTTAAGTTGCGGTTGACTCGAAGCCTGCGCCGTCTGCGAAAGCAGCGCCTGATTGAACGTTAGCGTCGCGTATTTGCTGTCCTTCGTAATGGTGACCTTCGTTTGGCCGATTTGGTCCGACCATTGGATATCGCTGATTCCCCATCCGTTTTCGTTCGGTCCTTTGGTCGTCAGATATTCCTTAAAGCTCTTGTCGGAAGCCGATGCGAGCGTGACAAATCCCCCGTCATCGGAACGGGCCGCGTTCGCTACAAAAAGGTCCTTTGCGAAATCGGGCGTGGTTGTCGGGACCGCGACCGTGGCAACGGCGAACGGCGAACGATCCAACATCGCCTTGTAATGATTAAAGTCCGGGCGCTTGGGTAACGGATCATCCGCCAGCGCCATTACCGGTATGATACTGATTGCAACTAATAAGCTCGCTTTCATCTTGCTGCCGTCGCGGGCGCGTACCAGCGCGCGATCTTAAACTTACCACGCATCTGCGTCGGGTCACTCGAATCAATCGCAATATTTGCGCTCTCAAAAACCATGAACGCATCAGGGGCTTGCACATCGTAAAGAAAATGAACCAGCGGCGGCCATTGACTTTTCGTTTCGACGGACACCGAAACGGATTGATAATTGCCTGTCGCTGCACTGGGGCCAATGGCCGGGTTCTCGATTAGCACATTGTATTTGCCGGAAACCTGTTTTAGCTGGTCAAGCAAGGCCGAGGCGTCGCTCGCCCCATGAAACGCCGGCTGATGTTCGCGCACCCATTTCTCGCGGTTCGTCCACAAGTCGCTTTCCCGGAGCAAGACTGCCTGCTCATTATGCGTTGCCTTGCGCCTCGCAACTTCCAGGCGCGAATCGCCAATGGCGCGAAAAAGCCAGCCCCAGAAAAAGAGGTTGGCGAGGATGAACACCACCAGCGCAACTACTCCCGCCAGGATGCGCTCGCGGCGGTTCATTCGTTGCAAGATTTGCGCGATCATCGTGGCCGTCCCTCCAGACGAAATTGCGCGTGGTCGTTGGGCAAAATCCGCGGCGACTGCATGTCGAAGTTGAAATTTTGCAAGTCAGGATGCCTTTTGACCTTCTCCGCGAACTGATATGCCAGCGCCGCCTTATTGGCCTCGCCCTCAATCGAAATCTGGCGAGCAGATTGGTTGTAGGCGGTGATACGCACATCCTGCGAGGGCAGGCTATCGAACAAGTGCTGTAAGATTTCGATTGGATAAAAATGTGGATCGATGGCGGGCGCCAGCGCTTTCCAAGTATTGGACGCCGCACGGACGAAAACGGTCCGCGGATCATCCCGCTTAATCTGAGCATCCAGGTGCCAGATTCGGAATTTCAGATATGCGAGTTGAATAAGAGCGAGCCCGACAATTGCCGCGTAGACCATACCTGCAATGACCAGCCGCCTCTTCCATTGTTCGCGCTGAAGTTGACGCTCGCGCTCGTCGCGCCACGCCTGTGGAAGAAGGTTCAGCGCAGTCGAAGCGGGCGGCGTCTCGATCGATATCAATTCCGCCGGCGCTGCCATCGCGCTCTCGACGCTCTCCCGCAGATTAAAGCATTGTTCGTCCACCAGAACGTTCTCAAACGACGCGTTAATACCATGTAATTCCGCCGTCATGGTTAACTGCGGCAGCTCCAGCTCGAGTGGCGCGGCTACACCCCCGTTAATCGTCCGCGCGAAACTAAGCTTCCCGTTTTCCGAGATCGCCGAGACCAGCGCACCCGACTCCGGATAAATGAACAACGCGCGTCCTTTCCCGGCGTGGGTTGCGATGCGTTGCGCCGCATACACCGTGACCACGCGCGGAATGACTCTGCGATTTAACAACGGCGCGGCGATTTCTTGCAGCCGCTGGTTCTGCACCGCGATCGCCGAAACGACACATTCGCCGTTTTCTTGTTCGATGACCTCAAAATCGCTGGTCACTTCCTCGGCGGAAAATGGAAGTGCCTTCTCCAGCTGGATGCGAACCATTTCGCGTAATTCCGATCCCTCGACACTCGGCAGGCGCATCCGTTGCGCCAATACCGCTGATACCGGCAGCGCCAGCACGACACTGTCACCCGTACTCAGGGTTTGCGCCGCTTCGTCCAGAGTAGGAAACGCTCGCACTCGCCAGTTGCCATTCTCGGCGGGACGACTGATCAGATTCCATCCTTCCGAGCCAGGCACGAGAAAAAACTCGCTCATCAAAATTCCTTCCACGTGATCAACTGCGGAGTGGTGCCGGCACGACGGAAGACCAGTTGAATGACCCGGGTAATGTCGCTCGACCGGCCCGTGCTAACGACTCGTAGGACAGGATCCTTGAACGAGATAAAAGGGCTAAGCTGTTGAAATTGCTCTGGCGAAAGCCCCAGCGCCACCCGAACCTCATCCATATTCTTGAAGACGGTATCATCCGCCGTGCCATCCTGGCCATCAGGTCCTGCGCGCAGTTGAAGAAAACGCTCCACCATTTGATCGGTAAAGCCCGGCAGGGCGCGTAAGACATCCCGCGGCGCCCATGCCACATCCACCGGCCCGGTGCTGTTGACGGTAAATTCGTCGTCCCATCCGGGGGTGGAAGTAATAGCCTCCCAACCTTTCACCTTTTTCAGCTCGTCAATGCGAACCAACAACGCATTTGCCGGTTGGTACCCTTGGTCGTCTGCTTCCGCTCCATTGAGACGCACAAGATCATCCGGATCAACCCAATCGAGCAGACAATCGATCATTCGATCGCGTTCGTTCAGTTCGATTCCTTTTATTTCGAGGTAGCGCCGCAGAATTTCGATCCGGTCAGGGTTTTCCCCGGCCACCAGCCAGTTGATGTTCAGGCGTCCGCCCTCGCCGGTAATGCGTACACCGTAGGTCTGGCGTGGCCCAAAGCGGCCTTGCAGATTCGGCGAATTCGGTTTGATCGTTGGAGCCATCGCAACTTCTGCGCCCGACGCTGCCATCGCCTGCGCTTCCAAAATTCGATTTTCACCGCCAGAAATTTTTAAACGCGAATCAATGTTCAAAGCCCACGACATCGCCAATGCCGCCAGCAGAAACAGCGCCCACAATGCAAGCAACAGCGCAGCACCCCGTAGTTTCGAAAGTCTCATAATGGCATTCGCGCGAGCGGCACGATGATCTCCGTTGGAGCTTTCGCGTCTGTCCGACCGATTACCACTTTGACCAAACGCGGCAGCGTCACAGTATCGGTCCAGCGTTGCACCCAGGTGTTCAAACGCGAATCGAAAAAGCGAATCTGCAGAGTGGCGACGTTATCGATCAAGCGCACCCACGTTTCATGTTCATTGGAGACCGCCGTATCATCTTTTGGTTTGCGCAGGAGACCAAGATCGAGCTGTTGGCTCTTGCCATCATGCCGTCGCAGCCGCAGGCTAACTTGATAATCGCCATTCGCATAGCGAGTCAAAACTCCCGGTCCCGCCGAGCAAAACCAAGTCAGCTCATCCCGGTCATGTCCTTCAATCTTCGACGGTTCGCCGGCGAGGGCTCCAGTTCCAGGCGGTAGGCTTTGCAAATGCTGGGTCAGCAGCTCGCGCAATCCATCGTAGCGCGCCGCCATCCCCTCCGTCTCCGATGACAACCGGATTGCGGTCACATTCGTTTGTACGAAACGATAGATCACCAACGCCATCATTCCGAGAATGATCACTGCCAGCATGATCTCGAGCAGGGTAAATCCTCCCCTTCCGGTCATCCCGAGCGAAGACGCCGGTCCGGCTCGGACCGAGGGATCCCGCCGTAAAACCCTTAAGCTAGCTTTCACGAAATCCCTCGACTTACGCTCGGGGTGACGTGTTAGCGGTAGCGAGCGCGACGGGTGATCTTCAGAGTCGATAAACATAAAACGCAATTTGTTTCGACTGGTTGGTTCCGCCTCGAGTCCAGTTTGCAGTAAGAGTCACACGAATAATTCCCGTTAGCTCCGTCCCATCGTCTTCTTTCATTTCTTGCGGAGCGGTCTTTTGCACGAGTTTGACGATACCAAATCCCGTATCGATTTTGAATTCCTTCGATTTATCCGGCGGCCCCGGCGTAGTTTCGATTTCTACCATCCGATTGGCCAGGATTTCCCGCACCCGCGCATCATCCGCGCTAAGCGCACTCGCGTTCACGCAATTACTTACGGTCCGTCCCAGTGCAATGATCCCGATTGAAAAAATGAGCACTCCAAGCATCACTTCCGCGAGCGCGAAAGCCGACCTTCTACGAGTCGCGGACGCGCAGTTCTGGAGGGCTGAGCTCCTGCGACGCCGGTTCTCTCCGCGGGACCGCAGAAGCTCGTCCCTGCAAGTATCTGCCACGGGGTATCTAACGAGGCGCATACGTTATTAATTCCCCCAGCCCGCTCAATGCGGAATATTCTGTCGTCCAGCTGCCGTCGTTGCTGGCAAACCGGATGCGGGCTGGCTCGCACACTCCCGACTCCCAAAAAATCCATTCCGCTGGCACCTTTTTCATTAGCGCGGCCGGCAATTCGAGACTCCATCGGTCGTGGCGCGTGATCGGGATGGTATCAATTGGTTGATGCTCTTCGGTTTTCAAAAAGGCTGCCGGTTGCAAACTGATAAAGGTATCATTCCAGACAATTAAATAGGCGCGGTGTTCAGCCAGACTGCGCTCATGTGCCTGCCGCACCAGTTCATTGAATCGATCGAGCGAGCGATGTAGGCGTTTGTCCGCCAGCACCCCATTCAAGCTCGGAACTGCGAGCGTGACGAGGAGCAGCAAAATGAAGATGCAGATAACAATCTCCACGAGCGTGAAACCGCGCTGATGTCGCATTCTGGAATTTTACGACGCGCCAGCCAAATCACAATCTGACACTGCACTAGTGCTCTGTGGCCATATATGCGCTGGGGGCAAATTGCCCCGGACAACGAGCCGCTAAAAAATGGCAACGGAGCGACAGCGCGCCGAAGTTCAATATGTTAGGTTCACTGCATGCCGGGCGCCCTCGCACGCGAAGTTTGCCACCACACTGAGGTGACAGTCGCTGCGCGCGCTACGCAAGAAAACCGGCCGGTAGGTGGAATCGGAGTGCGCGTTGGCTTGGTGTTCGCCGCATTGTTTGTTACCGCGATTTTTGTCTGGCAGGGGATCGCTGCCCACGGCGCGCCTGATCCGCTTCAGACAAACACCAGTGCCACGGTGGCATCACTCGATATCGGTGTCCTCGTTTTCCGCGAGGGACTGGAATGCATTCTTGTCCTCGCTGCAGTCACCGCCACCATGACGGGTCCACGATTAGTGTATCGAAGATCGGTAATGTCGGGCGCGGCCATCGCATTTCTCGCCACCCTGGCGACGTGGTTCATCGCCGTCAGCATCATGAAGCAGTTGAGTGAGAACGTTCCGGCGCTTCATCTGCAAGCTGCCACCGGATTAGTCGCCGTCATCGTCCTTCTTGTGATCATGAACTGGTTCTTTCACAAGATTTACTGGGGCGGCTGGATTCGCGCGCACAATCGCCGGCGCAAATCGTTGCTCGATCCCGCTACCACAAGTTCGCGGCTGCGCTGGGGCCTGATCCTGCTCGGATTCACTTCGCTGTATCGCGAAGGATTTGAAGTGGTTCTTTTTCTCCAGAGCTATCATCTGCGACTCGGCGGCGATGTTGTGCTTAAAGGAACACTGCTCGGTCTTATGCTTACCGGAATGGTCGCGTTGCTAACGTTTGTTCTGCAACAGAGATTGCCTTACCGGAAGATGTTGATTACCACGGGAATACTGCTCGGCGTAGTTCTTCTGGTCATGGTCGGCGAACAAGCGCAGGAAATGCAGCTCGCTAACTGGATTTCGACGACGCCGATTCCCTGGCTGCAGGGAACGATTCCATCTTGGATGAGTTTGTGGTTCGCGATTTTCCCAACTTACGAAACGATCGCCGCCCAATTTCTCGCCGCGCTTCTCGTCATTGGCTCGTATTTCGCCGCGAAGCGTTTCGGTGCCGTGCCACTCGCCGGTAGCGATTCGATTGAAGAAGCGAAACGCCTGAGCGTCGCTGCGCCGGTGGTTAAACCGCTCGAGGTTGTGCGGTAGACCATCGCTTCCCGCCATCGCGATCA
>DATELT010000170.1:0-4507 GCA_035276245.1 Chthoniobacterales bacterium | reverse complement strand
CACCGGATTGGGCAGCATTCGCAACTGGGTGTTGCATTCGATATTTCGATTACAACGACACGTATCTTTCAAAGGAACCGGCGCACCCGAGCGACAATATTTCGGCGGTGCTGGCGGTGGCAGAGAGCGTGGGCGCAAGCGGACCCAATGTCATCACGGCGACTGCGCTCGCCTATGAAGTGCAATGCCGCTTGTGTGACGCGGCCAGCATCCGTGCGCGGGGTTGGGATCATCCAACTTACGGGTCGTTCTCGACTGCGCTGGCGGCGGCGATGTTGATGAAGCTCGATCCGGAGAAAACGCGACACGCCGTTAACATTGCGGGTGTCGCGGGAATGGGGATGCGGCAATCGCGCGTGGGTGAACTTTCCCATTGGAAGGGCGTAGCTTTTGCGCACGCCGCGCGGCATGGGGTTTACTCGGCACTGCTCGCCCGCTCGGGAATGACCGGGCCAGCTCCGATTTTCGAAGGACAAATGGGTTTTGAGAAGCAACTCGGTGTTTCACTCGGCAACGTGGGCGAAAAATTTGCTGTGCCGTTCGCGAAAAATCCACAGGGACCCGCATCGATGATTTTGAACACCAGCATCAAATACTGGCCGGCCGAATATCACAGCCAGAGCGCGATCGAAGCGGCGCTGTTTTTGCGCGAACAAATCGACGATCCTTCGCAGATTGCATCGGTTCACATTGAGTCACACGATGCATCAGTCGATATCATCGGGAGCGAGCCGGAAAAATGGAAACCGGAAACGCGCGAGACGGCGGATCACAGTTTGCCGTATATCACCGCGATCGCGTTGATCGACGGCGACGTGACGGACCGGCAATTTGAACCCGAACGATTTACCGACCCTGCGATCTGGAGGTTTTTGGAAAACGTGAAAGTCACTCGCAATGCCGAACTCAGCGCGCTTTACGCGGTCGCGGTGGCGAACATCGTCCATGTGACGCTGAAAGATGGGAAAACCCTGACAAAGCGAGTCGATTACCCCTTAGGTAACGCGAAGAATCCGGTCTCGGACGGGGAGCTCGAAAGGAAATTCCTGCGGCTGGTCGAGCCCGCCCTGGGACGAGATCATTGCGCCAAAATTTTGGATCATGTCTGGTCGCTCGATCAGAAAAAGGGCGTACATCATTTGATGAAGCTCCTGCGGATGCCGCGATGAAAAGAACGCGCGCACAACGATTGCGCGAGTTGATCGCGAACGATTGCGTGGCGATGCCGGGTGCGCCGAATGCGTCGATTGCGCGGCAGGTCGAGCAGGCCGGATTCGATGCCGTTTACATTAGCGGAGCAGGGTTGGCGAATTGCACCGCGGGCTTGCCGGATATCGGGTTGCTGACGTTGAGTGAAGTGGTCTTGCTCGCCGGCTTTATTGCGAAGGCGGTCAAAATACCGGCGATTGTGGACGCTGATACCGGATTTGGCGGTGCCGAAAATGCGGCGCGCACGATTTGTGAGTTGGAAGCTGCCGGCTTGGCTGGTTGTCACTTGGAAGACCAGGAATTCCCCAAGCGTTGTGGACATCTCGCAGGCAAATCGCTAATCGCGCCGGTTGACATGGAGGAAAAAATCAAAGCCGCTGTCAGCGCGAAACGCGATCCGAATTTTTTGGTGATTGCTCGAACCGATGCGCGGGCGATTGAAGGTTTCGCCGGTGCGGTAAAGCGGGCGCAGGCCTATGTTGCCGCGGGAGCTGATGCGATTTTTCCGGAAGCGTTGCAATCGAAAGAAGAATTCCGTGAATTCGCCAGGGCAATCGACGTCCCGCTCCTAGCGAATATGACCGAATTCGGCAAATCGCCTTTTCTGCCTTTCGAGGAGTTGCGCGACCTGGGTTATCGGATGGTCATCTTCCCGCAGAGCGCGTTTCGCGTTTCCATGAAAGCTACGGGAGAATTTTTGCGCAATTTGAAAAGCCGCTCGAGCCAGGTGGATTGGCTGGAGAAAATGCAGACGCGGGCTGAACTTTACGAGTTGCTCGATTACGATCCGGCAGAGGATTCCTGGGAAGGATATCGTCCGGATGACAAGGTTTGAGAATGATTCCCTTTGTGTAAGTTAATAGGGATACCCCCCGGAGATATTCAGGGCTCAAAATCACGAGGACAACGATGGCAGCTAAAGAAACGAAGCCAACTTACAGTCCAGGCCTCGCCGGCGTGATCGCGGGAGAGACAGAAATCTGCTGGGTCGATCCGAGCGCAGGCCTAGCGTATCGCGGTTACGACATTCACAAAATGGCGGAAGAAGCGAGCTTCGAAGAGGTCGCGCATCTTTTGCTTAAGGGCGAATTGCCCGATACCGAGCAGCTGAGCAAGTTTACCCGCGAAATCGCCGCGGCTCGCTCCGTCCCGAAACAGGTGCTCGATGCATTGCGTCTGATACCCAAGGATGCACATCCGATGGATATGCTCCGGACCGGCGTCTCAATGCTCGGACCATTCGATCCGGAACTCGACGATCATTCGCATGCCGCCAATATTCGTAAGGCTATTCGGTTGATTGCGAAGGTTTCGACCTTAATTACGGACGGGTATCGCATTGCGCACGATGAAGATCCGCTGCCGGAGCGTGAGAATCTGACGCTGGCCGGAAATTTCTTCTACAAACTGCGAGGCGAAGTGCCACAAGATTGGCAGATCCGGATGATGGACACGATTTTTGTTTTGTATGCCGATCATGAATTTAACGCTTCGACTTTTGCGGCGCGAGTGACGGCATCGACGCTGGCGGATATCTACGCGGCGGTGACGAGTGCATGCGGCACGCTCAAGGGGCCGCTGCATGGCGGCGCGAATGAGCAATCGATGCGCATGCTCGATGAAATCAAGACACCTGATCGTGCGGAAGCATGGCTGAAAGATAAGCTCGCGCAGAAAGCCAAGATCATGGGATTTGGTCATCGCATTTACAAAAAAGGCGATTCGCGCGTGCCGATCATGCGTGAGATCGGACGCGATTTAGGCAAACGCACAGGAAAGGAAAATTGGATCCCGATTTGTGAGAAACTGGAACAAACGATGGAGCATGAAAAACATCTTTGCGCCAATGTTGATCTCTACGCTGCGCCGGTATTCACGATGCTGGGATTCGATCCTGCGCTCAACACACCGATCTTTGCCGCCTCGCGCGTTGCCGGCTGGTGCGCGCATGTGGTCGAGCAACACGATCACAATAGATTGATCCGGCCAACCTCGCTTTACACCGGTCCCGCCATCCGGCCTTACACCGGTATTTCGAAAAACGGCAAGACGCAGCCGTAATAGCTGCTGCGGCGGTCTATGACCGCCGACCCTTAGTTCCGGCGCTAATAGAGCGCCACTACAAATGATGAAAGAAAAATCGCTTCAGGAGAAATACGCGCCGAATAACTCATGCTGGGGTTGTGGGCCCGCCAACGCCGAAGGCTTACGCATTCGCAGTTTCCCGAAAGGAGACGAAGTGGTTGCCGAGTGGAAGCCGGAAACAAAATACGAAGCCTTTTCAGGTGTCTTGAACGGGGGCGTTATCGGCACGCTTCTCGATTGCCACTGCAATTGGACTGCGGCCTGGCATTTGATGAACAGAGCCGGTACCGATCACCCGCCCTGCACGGTGACGGCCGATTACGCGATCAAGCTGCTGCGACCAACACCGACCAATCGCTCGGTTTTACTGGCGGCGAAAGTGGTCGAATCAACTGATAATCGTGCAACGGTGGAGGGCACCTTGAGTGCCGGCGCAAAAGTCTGTGCGACCTGCCGCGGTACATTTGTCGCCGTGAAGGAAGGCCATCCCGCATTTCACCGCTGGTGATTCTAACGAAAGAGCGTGGCACGCGCACAAAGCGTCCTCGCTTAGAGGTAATGCTTCGGGAGGGGCTGCTGCGCGCTTTCGTGCTGCCAATAGATCGACAACACCCACCAACGCTTCCCATCATTGAAAAGCTGGATGCTGTTGATACCGCGCATGAACGGCTCGGAATCGCCAGGATCACGGCGTGATTCGTACGTGCTCCAGACGTGCGCGATGCTCCCGAACGCTTCGACGCGGCGGGCGATTTCTGTCTCGTAAAACCCGCTTTTCTCAAACAACGGCTCTACCCGCGCGATGTAGCCCTCCACATCCAAAATCTGCGGCGCGAGTTCAACATCATTCCTTCCAGCAACTGTCGCGGTCGGCATCAATCGAGCGCCGGGATAAAACAGTGATCGCTCGCGCTCCCAATTGCGTGGTTTGCCCGCCGGTCCTGAAATCACGTCGTACGTTGCTGCGATGATGGCATCGATCGATTCGACATCCTCTGGATTCGCTTTCGTTGTCATATCAGTATTTATCAGGGTGCGCGCCCGGGGTGACTCGAACACCCGACCCACGGATTAGAAATCCGTTGCTCTATCCGGCTGAGCTACGGGCGCAATTTCGGACCGAAGTTGCCGTCGGTGGCCAAGGGATGCAACTGTCGTGGCAAATGGAGCCGATGCTACAGGTCGAGGCGGAGCTAAGCTGGTGTTAGGCCCA
>DATELT010000169.1:0-2655 GCA_035276245.1 Chthoniobacterales bacterium | reverse complement strand
TTGCGCACCCGAAAGGCGGCCAATCGCTGGCATGCGCCGCAGCTGAATAAATGTGCGCAATGCGGCAGCACAGTACCGTCGCACACCGTTTGTCCGTCGTGCGGTTATTATAAGGGGCGCCAGGTGTTGAGTGTGGGGGCTTAAGGTTGGAGGGCTTCAGCGCCTCGATCTTTCCGCGCATTCAGTGGGGACACTAAGGTCCCTCCCACATTGTTTTTTGGTTTTGCATTAGTGGCCCCTTAAACGCAAACTGCTAGCTCGCATGAAAATCGCGCTGGATGCGATGGGGGGCGACTTTGGTCCGCCTAATCTGGTCGGCGGAGCGGTTCTCGCCCTGCGCGAATACCGCCGCATTGGAAAACTCTTTTTGGTTGGCGATTCGAAGCAGATCGAAGCCGAGCTCAAGAAGCACCGTTGCAATGATTCACGTGTCGAGATTGTCCACGCTTCGCAAGTGGTCGATATGAGCGATCGCGCGGTGGAAGCAGTCCGGCGCAAGAAAGATTCGTCAGTTAGTCGCGCCGTTGATTTGGTCAGGCATGGTCAAGCCGATGCTATTGTTAGCGCAGGGCATACCGGCGCGGCGGTGGCGGCGAGCAAGATCAAATTGCGCACTCTGCCGGGGATCGATCGTCCAGGAATCGCGGCCATTCTTCCGACCGAGACGAACGTGTTCGTTCTAATCGACGCCGGGGCGAACATCGACGCCCGGCCCGAACATCTGTTTCAATATGCCATCATGGGCTCGGTCTATTCGCGGCACGTGCTTGGTTATGCCAAGCCCAGCATTGGTCTTATTTCTTTGGGCGAGGAAGACGTGAAGGGCACGGAACTGACGAAAGAAGTCTTCAAGATGTTGCGTGCGACCTCTCTTAATTTTCGTGGCAACATTGAGGGGCGCCATTTATTCGAGAACCCGGTCGAGGTCGTAGTAACCGATGGTTTTGTCGGCAACGTGATTTTGAAGACCTCGGAATCAATTGCGGTGGCCATTTTTACCTGGCTCAGGCACGAGCTGAAACGGAACCCGAAGCGAGCGGTGGGCGCAGCGTTAGCGAAGGACGCGTTCCGAACCATCCACCGAAAAACGAATTACGAAGAATACGGCGGTAGCCCGTTGCTTGGGCTGAATGGGATTTGCATTATCGCACACGGCGCCAGCACGCCGCTCGCCATCAAGAATGCATTGCGGGTGGCGGTGGAGTCCGTTGAACACCAGGTCAACCCGCATATTATCGAGGAGGTTCAACGTTATCATGAAACTGCAGCCCCGCTCGAGCCCGCGATCCGCTAGGAGCCAGCGAACAGTTTCGATCATTGGGACCGGTAGTTACGCGCCGGACAAGATCCTGACTAACGAGGATTTGTCGCGCATCGTTGATACCAGTGACGAGTGGATTACCACCCGCACCGGGATCAAAGAG
This sequence comes from Chthoniobacterales bacterium, assembly GCA_035276245.1. Taxonomy (GTDB): domain Bacteria; phylum Verrucomicrobiota; class Verrucomicrobiia; order Chthoniobacterales; family UBA10450; genus AV69. Next base: position 1,231 of record DATELT010000169.1, on the reverse strand, counting down.
CGTCGTATAGCGACGAAGGAGGAAACCACCAGCGACATGGCCTCGAAAGCCGCACTCAAGGCCTTGGAGCAGGCGAAAATCTCGCCCGAGGACGTCCAGCTTATCCTCGTCGCCACCGCCACGCCCGACCTGATATTTCCCGCGACGGCGTGTTTTGTTCAGAAAAAGATCGGCGCCAAAAACGCCGCTTGTCTCGATATTTCGGCTGCTTGTGCCGGGTTCTTGTTTGGAATCGAGATTGCGCAGCAGTTCATTACTTCCGGAACGTACGACACAGTGCTGGTGATCGGAGCGGACAAGCTAACGTCGATTACCAATTGGACCGATCGAAACACCTGCGTGCTTTTCGGCGACGGTGCGGGCGCGGCGGTTCTTGGACATCGCGGTAGTGCCCATGGCGTGATCAGCACCAACATGGGAAGTGACGGTGATTTCACCGACATCTTGTTCATGCCAGGCGGCGGATCGAAGACGCCAATAACTGCTGAGAACGCGCATCTGCATCTGCAGACGATCCACATGTCGGGCAAGGAAGTGTACAAACAGGCAGTCATCGCCATGCTCGGGGCTGCGCGAAAGGCGATCGAAGATGCCGGGTTGAGCGTGGACGACATCGCGTGCGTGATTCCACACCAGGCAAACCTGCGGATCATCGAGGCGATTGGAGAACGGCTTGGAATACCGCGCGAAAAAGTTTTCGTCAATGTCGATCGCTACGGTAACACTTCCGCGGCGTCAGTAGGAATCGCGCTCGACGAAGCGAATCGTTCCGGGCGGATCAAGCCCGGCGATTACGTTTTGATGGTGGTGTTCGGCGGTGGCCTGACCTGGGCCAGCACGGTCATCGAGTGGTGAGGCTTCGCCTACGTTGAAAAGTTAAAAGTGTTACATTGTTACAAAGGGAAACAGCTCTTCGCCGATTTAACTTTGTAACTTCTTAACTATTTTAACCGTTTCCGATGCTCATCGAAACCCACGCGCACTTGGATTATCCGGATTTCGCGCCGGATTTCGATGACGTTTTGCGACGTGCGAACGAAGCCGACGTTAGGCGCATCATTACGATTGGGACGTCGATCGAAAGCAGCCGTCGTGCGATCGAGTTGGCGGAAAAATATCCGAACATTTTCGCAGTGATCGGAGTTCATCCAACCTATGCGGGGGAGGCGCCAGACGATGTGATGACACCGTTACGCGAACTGGCGAAGAGTCCGCGCGTGGTCGCCCTTGG
>DATELT010000168.1:0-2229 GCA_035276245.1 Chthoniobacterales bacterium | reverse complement strand
GATTCCATCACGCGCACGGCTCGTGCTTTCAATAATGCGATGGGCGGGGGTGGACGCACCATGAGCGGCGGTATTGATGCCCGCGCCATGGAAATTCCGCGTAAAATTTTCGCGGCCGCACGTAACACCGAGGAAGCTGGTTCGCTCACCATTGTTGCAACCGCCCTGATCGAAACTGGTAGTCGCATGGACGAGCTGATTTTCCAAGAATTCAAAGGCACCTGAAACATGGAAATGGTGCTGGACCGCAAAATCAGCGATCAACGCATTTATCCGGCAATCGATATTTTCCTCTCCGGCACTCGACGAGAAGAGCTGTTGTTGCAACCGTGGGAGCTCGAAAAAATTAATCTGATTCGTCGCGGCCTCGCCGGTCACAAACCGAATGAGGCGATCGAGCGTCTGTTGATGTTCGTGAAGAAATTCCCGACTAACGCGGAAATGCTCAAGGGCATTCCCGGTTAAGGCTGCTGCTCATTCCCTCGTTGCCCATTCGCAAAGTCATAAGGCGGGTTCCATCACTCCGGGAAACCGGACGTTGGTCGTGACGGTCAATTCTCGCGATCTTTTGCTTGGTCGCACCATGGTTGTATGCGCACGCAAACCGATGTAATCGACGCCGAATGGGAAGTCCTGCCGCCCGAGGCAAAGGACAAACGCGCGCTGTTGGAACCGCTTTTCCGATGGGTCGCGATCGTGATGGACGAACTGATAGCCTTGCCCAATTCAAAGTTTAAGTTTGGACTCGATCCGCTGATCGGTCTGATCCCGGGAATTGGCGATACCGCTTCCGCAATTGTTTCGGCGCTGGTCTTGATTCAGGCGGCTCGCCGCGGTGTGCCGAAAATCTTGCTGGCGCGAATGTCGCTCAATATCCTGATCAACGAAATCGTTGGAATCATTCCGGGCCTGGGCGACGCATTCTCGTTTTGGTTCAAGTCGAACAAACGAAATTACGAGTTACTTATCGCCCACACGGAAAAGCCGCGAAGTGCGGGCATTTCGGATTGGTTGTTCGTCATCGCAACTCTTGCCATTTTGTTTCTGATCGTGGCGACCGGCATATTCGTTAGCTTCCTTCTTTTGCGCGCCGTTGCACAGTTGCTGGGGTTGGGCTGACGCCAAGGATGTTGAGAAATTAATCCTTGGAGGGACGCGCTCTGTCTCTGTCCCAAAATTTAGGGGTGACAATTGGACATCCTCCCTAAATTTTCTATTGGCGAAAATACTTATCATAGATGCGGTGAATGTGTGCGCGGGCATGCTCGCACCGTTCTTGCCAGGTTTCGCGGTCTTTGAATCCCATGCCGATGGCGAGCTTGCGTTGCTCCGATGGATCGGCCGGCAAAGACGAGGCGCTGGTATTTCGCCGACGTCTCAGAACCGTTTCGAGTCGGCGCAAAAATTCGTAGTGCCTTCCAAGCAGATCGACGTCTTCAGAAGAAATAATGCCGGCAAGCTTGACGATGGCCAGTTGCACGGAAGTCTCACGCACATCGTTTTGCATTTGCAGCGCCTGAACGAGAAACTCCGCCTCAACAATTCCTCCGACGCCAGTCTTGAAATCAAGTGCGTCGTTACGGCTTCCCCGTTCGGCACGAACTCGATGTAACATTGCATCGATCTTCTCAAACAGATCAGGATCGCGGCCGGCGATAGACCAGGCCGCATGCGCGATCGCCCGGAAGCTTTCCTGATCCGGCCCGGTTACCGGGCGAGCGCGGGTAAGGGCCTGAATTTCCCAAAACTGAGCACGATCACGATAGTAGGCTTCGAAGGCGTCGATCGAACTGACGAGCGGTCCCTTTTCACCTTCGGGGCGCAGGCGCGCATCAACCGTCGCAATCACCCCTTCCGGGCTCGGAATCGAAAGCGCCGTGATCAGATTTTGAGCAGCGCGAAAATCATCGCCGACAAACATCAAGTCGAGATCAGACGCATACGTCAGTTCGCGGCCGCCAAATTTTCCCATCGCGACGATGGTCAGACTATTCGCACCGGCGATTGCAGTCGCCGCCAGGAGGCAAGCTTCCGCGATATCGGTAATCTCCTGGAATAAATCCGGCGGGACGCTGAGGCTCAGAACGTCGCGCATCGTTGTGCGCAACAATTGCGTTTGCCGATACACGCGAATGGCATCGAGATCGCCACGCTCGACGAAAGGATGAAGCGCGGTCGCATGTTCAGAAAGCGACAAGGACCGATCAAGGGTGGCGCTCCGGGTGATTT
>DATELT010000167.1:0-4366 GCA_035276245.1 Chthoniobacterales bacterium | reverse complement strand
CACGATTACATTGCGCGTAAAATCCTGCATCAGTCGCCGCAATCCTGTAACTACGCTGATAACAAGGAGATCGGAACCTGGCTAAATAATATCCTGAAAAAGGGCGCCACAGAAGATTGGCGCAAAGTATTGAAGGAAGCGACCGGGGAAGATATTTCCACGCGCGCCATGGCTGAATACTTTAAGCCGCTTCAAGGCTGGCTCGAAGAACAAAACAAAGGCCGGCAAATCGGGTGGGAATAGGACAACGGGACAACGGCAGGAGGACAGAAGCCAGAAATCAGATTTTTTTAGGGCCGGCGCTTCGCCGCCATCGAACATTCGTCATTCGGGCCTCGTCATTTCCTTTATGCGCGCGCTTGTCATCACCGGTGCTGGAGTTTCGGCGGAGAGTGGAATTCCGACTTTTCGCGGGAAGGATGGGTATTGGCGAAACTTGGATCCGGCAAAACTGGCGACACCGGAAGCATTCGCGAATAATCCGAAGCTGGTCTGGGAATGGTATCGTGAACGCAGAGAGCGGATTCGCAGTGCACAACCGAATCCGGCGCATCAGGCGATCGTGAAACTTGCTGCGCATGCAAACGAATTTCTGCTCGTGACTCAAAATGTTGACGATCTGCATCTCCGAGCAGAATCGGAAGGACGACGGCTGTCTCGGAACCAAATCGTCCAAATTCACGGCGATATTTTTGTCACCCGATGTTCGCATTGCGAACGGAGGGAGGAGCTCTGCGACGCCGAAACCGCCAGTCCGGCTCGAACGCTTCCGGAATGTCCGGAGTGTGGCGCGCTGATGCGACCCGGTGTGGTCTGGTTTGGTGAACAATTGGACCTGGGAAAAACCAGCCTGGTGGAAGATTTTTTGACCAGCGGCGATTGCAACCTAGTCATTGTCGCGGGAACGACTGCGCTTTTTGGTTACATTATTGATTGGGCGCTGAGGGGACGAGGCCAGACCGGTCAATTGATAGAAGTGAATCCCGAAGAAACATCGTTGTCGCAATTCGCGGCCAAGTCATTCCGCGAACCGGCCGGCATTGCCTTGCCACGACTGATCGACGAGCTATTGAGTAAGGTGTCGGCTTAATTGCCGCGCGAGGACCGGACGATTGCCCGCAGGTAACGTTCCGCCAAACGAGTGACTACGGTTTTAGCGTCCGCCAGGACGTTCGCCTTCCACCGTCCTGGCAAATTGGACATCGTGGCGGCGGCTCCGCGGTTTGCCTAAACCGCGCGCCACACCGCACGCAGATGAAGTTTTCCATTCGAGGGCAACTTACTTCCTCAACCGCTCCCAGGAACAGGAGAAAGGCGGCGGATTGGGAAGCTAGCGGCCGCGGTTAAGTAAACAGACTAGTAGCCCGTCATCCCGATCTACTTCGGCCTTTGCCGAGGCGATTCTGAACTATCACGGCTGCGACCGAGTACGGTTGGGCCAGAAGACCAATTGCCTCCCCTTGGCCTAATTGAACCCGCGCCGGTAATTTCGCGCTCGATGTGCGGCGGATTGCCGATGTATTCAACCTTACCCGCCCCGGTGATGGAGACCCTGAGGGTGTCGCTCACGGCGACGCGCGCGTCTCCTGCCCCAGTCACCGAAAGCTGGGCGCTCTTTGTCTGTAACGATTCCGCGCGCAGATCGCTCGCGCCGGTCATGTTGGCGATCAATTCATCCACCGCCCCATCGAGTGTCACGTTCGACGCCCCTCTTGTTTCGAGATAAAATTTCGCACCGCTAAGCTGATGCGCATCCAATCGTGATGCGCCACTGAAACGCGCACCTTCCAGCGCGCTGCTCGTGACCGTTAATCTAATCGAGTGCGTCGGCCGGACTGAACGCGTAGTCCGGATATGCAGGACCTTGTCTCTAACCTCCATCTCGATGTACTGCATCAGGTTTTCATCGACGGTGATTGTGGCGGAAGGCGCGCCGCTCTGCCATTCGATCCGGAACGCTCCGCCGGTTTCAATGTTGATAAAGGGATCGAGATTCACTTGTTTGGTAACCAAGTGCCCATTGCCGCGAATTCCGCCGATGTCGCATCCGGCGAGTGCGAAAAGAAGGCACACCGCAAAAAAATTCTTCTTCATAAAATCGTATTCAGTAGTTGGACGCCGATATCGTCCTTTTTGGATTCAAAAATCTTGAGGCGACGGCGACCGTGGCTCAGAAGGGATTATCGTCAAATCAACCGTGTCGATAAGTTCACCATCGACATAAAATTCGACCCGATACTTTCCGGTCGCCCAGCCGTCGGACGGGCGGGACAGAGTGAACTTACCAAAGGCGTTGCTGATGGGGGCAACGGCGGTTGCTTCGTCGACTTTGAAACCAACCGGTGCAACGCCGGTGTCCTGCGCGATCCAAACCGCACGGATCTTTGCATTTTTTCGAAGCCCATGACCGCGCCAGCGTGCCACGATCTGCAAGGCATCGGCGGAAACAACATCGATCGGATCACCGTCGCTGCTAGTGGAAACCGAGACCTCCAGTTTTTTCAGCTCCCGCTTGGTCTCTGACGGCGCAGGCAATTTAGCGAGCTCGATGTTGTTGCGGCCAAGAAGATCGCCATTGGGTCCCCGCTGCGTCACCATCTCTTTGATCGAGCCAACGCCGCGGACAAACCAAACATCGGCGACGGTGAACAGGCTGTCATTTTTTTCCCCGCGAAAATGAAGGGCGTGGAACTTTCCCGCCGGCACTTCGATCTCGCCTTCACCGACAATTTTCAGCGGCAAGTTGAGATCAAGTCCGGCGACTGGGCCACGATAATTCCATTCCGCCCCGAAGTTCAGATCACCGGGCAAGATTGTTTCGGGTGGGTCGAAAGTCTGGGTGTCGCCATTGGCGCTGCGAAAAGCGGTTACCAAAATGGCTGTGCCTGCATTTTTCAGAAACTCGGTCGAATGAGTCGCCCCATTAACCGCGGTTTCAATTCGCAAGGCATTTTGCTCGGCTGGATTCTTTGCCGCGAAAACCTGGCGTGTCAGCGTTCCGGGTCGGTCCTCGCCGTCGCGAGTCAGCACATAGTGCCAGATGATGCCATCAGCGGTGGGAATCGGCCATTCCGCCCGAACAGCCGCGCAGCTAATCAATACGCCAAACAAAACCGCAAAGAAACGCGACACACAGTACGCTACTCCCGCTGTCTGGTAGCGGTCAACGCGTGAAGTTAAAAAAGATGAATCGTTACATTGTTACAGTGAAGGGAATCCCTTCTAACGTTGTAACAATTTAACGAGTCACTTTGCCCCCTTGGTAACGTGCCCCAGCATCTCGGCGGCACGCGTGCGTTTATCAATTCTCGTTAGCTTGCGTGATTGCGCCGGCGTAAGCAACGGGCTGTGCGGAATAGTGCAAAGGTATTCTGCGATAAACCAGATACTGCGCTCGGAAGTCATCCAGTGGCGACGATCAAAGCGCGAAAGGTCAACCGGTTGTGAGTAGCACCGCAGAGTTCGTTCGCCTCGTAGATTGAAGTAAATGTTGAAATAACTCATCGCCAGTTCGCGAAGGGTGCGATAGACCGGTTCCCGATAGCGGCAACCGGTGAAGTTGGACTTTGCCACTGCGCCCCAGCAACCGCGCACCTTGAAAATCGCGAGCACATGGTCGGTATCGTTAACAGCCTCGAGATCCCACAGAAGTGGAGGAAAACCAAGGATGCGCAACGCGGCTGCGCCAAAGATTGCGCCTTCGAGGCAGTGCGCGGTGCGTTCGCGCAAAACTTTCCGCGGAGACCAGGCGGTATCAGCCAGGTGGTAGGGAAGGCTGTCGAGAAAACGCTGCACCCCCGCCGGAGTTTTCAGGGCCCGCAATTGACGTAACTCAATCGGCGCAAATTCGCAAAGTCGATCGGCTTTCGATATGACTCTATAGTTTCGACGTTTCACAGTTCTATTCACCCCGTTAAATCGGCTAATATGCTTTCATGCCGACAAAAGCGTCTTGGTTTAGCGCGCAATGGGTCATGCTGGCGATCACCATCTTGTTGTTCGCCTTGGTCGCTCTTTTTGTCGATCTCAAGCCCGTAGTAGATGAAAACTTTTTCTTTTCAACCAGCGATCCCGGGGTCCAGCAATCCAAAAAGGTTGAGCAACGGTTTCCTTCGCAGCCACAACTCATTCTGGCGGTATCGTCCCGCGACATCACTTCCTCACACTACCTGAGTCGACTTCAACACCTGACCCAAAAGATTCAGGCGATTGATGAGGTTACCAGCGTTAAGAGTCTTACCGCCGGACCAAAAAGTCCGGCCGATGCGCTGGCGAGTCCGTTTTGGCGCCGCCTGCTCGTGGCGAAAGATCAGAAATCCAGCAATGTCGTCATCTTTCTCGAAAACGCTGATCCGGAAAAACCGAT
>DATELT010000166.1:0-2253 GCA_035276245.1 Chthoniobacterales bacterium | reverse complement strand
CGCCGTTGGTTTGCTTTGGTGGACGAAAAGCAGCTTTGAAGATGCGATGGCGACGTGTCGGAGTCAGCGGCGGAACAAACCCAATTGGAAAGCGGCAATCCTTATCCGAGCCAGGCGAATGTCGCGAAAATGAAGACTTATCTCGGTGAGTACAAGAGCGCTCTCGACAAACTGAAGACGGATTTGAAGACGCACATGTTACCGGAAGCGCCGCTCGCTCCGAATGAATTCCAAACGCGTTTGCGTCAGACGATCAGCGCCGTCGCTGAAAACGCCCGGAACCATCGAGTAAAGCTGCCGACCAATTTCAATCTCGGCTTCGACGAATTTGTTTCTACGCTTCCCTCTGCGGATGACGCGCCCGCGCTTGGCCAGGAACTCGTGCAAATTCAGCTCCTTCTAAATACGATTATCGAAGCGCGGGTCGATGGCATTACTGCGTTTCGTCGCGTCCGGCAGTCGAGGGCGACTCCCGCCGGGAGTCCTGCGGTCGCCCCAACGCCGACGCGCGGCCCGCAAAAAACGCCGCTTGGACCGAAGTTGATCGAACAACGAACGGTCGAGGTTAGTCTGTCGGCCTCACCATCAGCTGGCCGCAAGGTAATCAATCAAATCTCGGCGGCCAATGACCAATTTTTCATTATTCGCGCGGTCTATATTAAGAACCAGAAGGACAAAGGGCCAGCTCGGGAAAATCCTCCCGGAACAACAGTGGGCGTTTCGCCAATCCCGGCGATCGGGGGTGCCCCAGTCCCAGCTGCGACCCCGGCCGGGCCGTTGAATTTTATCGTCGGCAACGAACACATCGATCTCTCGGCCAGGATCGAGCTGGTGAATTTCAGACTGTAATAATTTTCCTGCTCCTGCTCATACTCATGCTCTAAGCGATGAAGAATGAACAGGATTTCGATTTCGAGCAAGAGTAACAGCATGAGCATGAGAGCGAGCTAAATGGATTGGGTACAGAAAAATTACGAGCGGGTGCTGCTCATCGTCGGGATCGCCATCTTGCTAATAAGCGGTTTTTGTATTTTCCGACGCGCGATCGGCTTCCAATCGCAATTCGCCGAGTTACAATCTCGCCCGATGCAGCGGCCGGCCACGCCCCCCGGCAAAGCCAGGGACGTGGAAGGAGCCCTGCAAAAGTTGCACCAGCCGCCACAATGGACTTTCAGCGGGCGTTCGGGCCTTTTCGTTCCGGAAAAGCATTTCATCGGTGCCGATGGTCAGCCTGCGACGTTGCAAACCACTGAAGTGCATCCCCCGGTGCCAAACGAATGGATTGAACAGTTCGGGCTGCCTATTGGTGACGCCGATGTGCTGGAACAGGACCCGGATGGCGACGGTTTCAACAACTTCGATGAATGGCAGGGACACACCAACCCAATCGACGCCAAGTCGCATCCCGACTACCTAACGAAACTAAAACTAAAATCGTTTTCGCAGGAACCTTTCCGCCTTGTCTTCGCCTCGCGCACAGAGGGTACTTTCGGGATTAATACCATCGATCTCAAACAGCCGACTCAGTTTGTGCAAATTGGGGATACCATTGCCGGGACGCACTTCCGGGTCGCCAAGTTCACGGAGAAGTCGGAAAAGGACAAGTATGGCACCGATCAGGATGTCTCGGAGCTAACATTGGAAAACACCGAAACGCACGAGCAATTGACGTTGGTGAAAGAAAAAGTGGCCATTTCCCCTGAATCTGTTGCCACTTTTGTCTATTCCTGGCGGGAACGCCGGGAGTTCGTCGTCAAAAAAGACCAGGAATTTTCATTGCCACCGCAGGGGGATATTAGGTACAAACTAATAGATGTTCAGCCGACTAAAGCGGTCATCACAAGTAGTCAAAAGCCCGATGTACCGATCGAGATCGGTCTGCTCAGCCAGTAAAAATCCTGTCGCTTCATGAAAAACTTCTCTACCCTCGCCCGGCTTCTCGTGTCGGGTTTGCTCCTCTGCTTGCCTGTTCTTGGGCAAGCACAAAACGTAAAAACAATCGCCGATCGCGAAGCTGCCCGGCGTCAGGCTCGTGTCCCGCACGGCGAAGAAATCGTCGCGCGTGCGCAATCGGAACTGAACGCTAAGCAGTACCAACTCGCGCACGACGATTTCCGCACGGCATTACATTACCTCCCAGGTTCGGCTGCAAGCGGGAAGTCCTATTCCACCGCGCTGGATGGTTTCTGCGAGAGTGGAGTCAAGCTCGCCGAGCAGCGCATCGCCGAGGGCAAATATGAAGAGGCCGAGCAG
>DATELT010000165.1:0-8660 GCA_035276245.1 Chthoniobacterales bacterium | reverse complement strand
TCTTCCACCTGATGCGTGGTCACTATGATTGTGCGGTTGTGATCGAAGTAATCGTTCAGTAATGAATTGTAGAACTGCTTCCTGTATAGGATGTCCAAACCCAGCGTCGGTTCATCCAGCACCAGCAATTTCGCGTCGATCGCCATGACCAGAGCGAGATGCAGTTGCGCCACCATTCCTTTTGATAACTCCCGCACCTTGCTCGTCCGCTTGATCGCGGTGTTGGCGAGAAACTCTTCTGCTTTCGCTCGATCGAATCGCGGATGCACCCCGGCGACGTAATCGAGCAACTGCGTAACCCGGATCCAGCGCGGCAAAACCGCGACATCGGCAATGAACGAGACGTCGCGCATGAGTTCATCGCGCGCGTTCCACGGATCGCGTCCGAGGACATTTAACTGTCCTTCATAGGAGGTGAGTCCGAGAATCGCGTTGAGCGCAGTCGTCTTGCCCGCGCCATTGGGACCGACGATTCCCAGGATGTGTCCTTCTTCGACACGCAAATCAATGCCGTCGAGCGCGACCGTTGTCCCGAAAACCTTGCGCAAGCCGCGTGATTCTATCGTAGCCATAATTTTAGCGCTCCTTGGTTGTCGCTACCGTCGTTTCGAGTTGCAGAGGCCGCTCGTCGCGGTGAGCCCCTGCTGCTCGAGGATCGGCGTCTCTGCTGCAACCGCTTCCCTCGCGAGACGAATCCGGCAGTCCGCCTCCGACCGCCCGTCCGGTCGAAGACTCGCCGTGGCAAACTCGGTCTGCCCGTCCGGCTCGGTCTGCACGTCCGGCTCGGACTTCAGCCATCCGCGAGGGTAGAGTCATCAGGATCAGCGCAAACGAAATCATTGTTTTACCGTTCCTTTCTTTTTGGTGCTGTGGCCGCGCGCGTTAATTCTTCTGGCGTAATTCCGAGCCGTTCAATTGTTGCGGCTATTCGCGGCCATTCTTCGGCCAGAAATTTTTCCCGTTCGCCCTTCAGGAGCCGATTACGTGCACCCGCGTTAACGAACATGCCAAGGCCGCGTCTGGTTTCGACCAGCTGGCCATCAACCAATTCCTGATAGGCTTTGAGAACGGTGAGGGGATTGACCCGATAGTCGGCAGCGACGTTTCGGACTGACGGCAACGGATCGCCTTCGTTGAGCGCGCCGTCGAGAATCATAGCGACGACACGGTCCCGGAGTTGCCGGTAGATGGGCTGGCGATCATTCCATTCACGGTTCATCCTACTGATATTGTGTTATACATAACTATAACACTACGTCACTAGCAAGCACTTTTTTCAAAGATTTTTTCTACCTCTTAATCACGCGAATTTCTGTCGCGGCGATCCACAAATTCGCGCCCCTCACGGTTGAACTCTTTCTGCGGAACTGTCAGTCCGCTTGCCGGCCTAACCAGCGGCGATAACCTCAGCCATGGCCCATTCCGTATCGGATCACCTGCACGTGATGATCGCGGACTACGACCGGTTCATTCGAACAGTGATCCCGCATTACGAGACGATGCGCGCTGTGCAGCTCGACTTACTTGCTCGCTGTCTGCCGCCTGACGGCCGTGTCGTTGATCTCGGTGGTGGCACCGGCGCACTCGCCAGGGCGGTAGCGGAAAAATTTCCAGGGGTTCGGGTGGAAATCTGGGACACGGATCCAGCGATGCTCGAGGTAGGTCGGGAACGTTGCGCCGCGTTCGGTGACCGTGTGCATTTCGTCGAACGCTCCTTTGCCCAACCGCTCCCTGGCTGCGATGCCGTGGTCGCGTGTATCGCCCTCCATCATGTGAAGGACATGGCGGTGAAAGGGAAAATCTATGCCAACATCTTTCAGGCGTTGCACCCCGGCGGAATTTTCGCCAACGCCGATTGCGTGATGAGCGAGATCCCGGCAGTGCGCACCGCCTCGTATGAAGACTGGACGAAATTCATGACGGAACAGGGGCTCTCTTCGGCGGAGGCGAGGCAGCAATTCGCGGAATGGGCGAAGGAAGACTACTACCCGCCGCTTGCGACTGAATTGCGCCTGCTCGCGCAAGCCGGTTTTGCCGAACCGGATTGCTTTTGGCGAACCGCCCCGTTCACCGTCTTCGGCGGGGTGCGATCGTGACGCCCGTTAAACTGGGTAGAGACCAGGGATTCGGATCACGTGCCGGTCTTGTGTTCGACCGAAACCATCCAACTAACGCCGAACCGATCCTGCAGCATGCCGAATTTGGGGGCCCAAAATGTCTGCTCCAACGGCGCGACAATGAGACCGTTCTCAGCCAGTGCAGCAAAAATATTCTCAGCCTGCACTGCATCAGGTACGGTGATCGAAAGCGAGAAGCCGTCGAAATTTTGGTCACCCTCGCATTGGCCGTCCGACACCATGAGCGTTGTTTTCCCAATACGAACGCTGGCATGCATGATTTTATCATCGAAACAATCCGGCAGCCCCTGCGGCTCTGGACTTTCTTTAAAACGCACGAGGCGCTCAATCTCCGCGCCAATGGCAGTGCGGTAAAATTCGAGAGCCTCTTCACACCGACCGCCAAAGAAAAGATAAGGTTGAACCAGGATATTGGAGTCCGATGTCGACATGATCCGAGATGGCGCACATTTGGTCGAAGGTCAATTGCCAGCTATCGTAGCCGAGGCCTGTCGTGGCCTCTGGACGCAAATTCACGGCGACAAAGCGCCGTGGCTACAGGGCAGACCACTATGAAACCGTTCCTCTAGGAACGATGACCGTACGGATGTGGTCACTGCACCGTTCCAACCCATCCAACGCTGAGTTGACCTCGGCGGCGTCGAGATCCACATGGCGCAGCGTTTCTTCCGGGAAATAAAGCTTTCCGTTGCGCGCCAGAGCCAATAAGACCGGCAGTTCCGACGCGAGATGATCGGAGACGCCTATGACCTCGGCTTCCTTATTAATAAGGTTGGGATAGGGGAGGAGCGATATGGATTCTCGGCTTAAGGCGACCATCGCGGCGCGGCCCTGAACGGCCAGGCACTGGACAGCTTGTTGCATCGTCGCAGCAGAGCCGACTAATTCGATTGCAACGTCTACTCCTTTTCCGCTGGTTGCATCCAGGATTTGTTCGACTGGAAGACCGACCGTGGCATCGATCGGAACGGCGCCGAACTTGACAGCCGTCGTGAGTTTAGCGGGATTGATTTCGACAACATAGACCTGGCCGCAGTCGGAGGCTCGCGCTAGTTGGAGCGCTGAAAATCCCAAGCCGCCGAATCCGAAAATTGCGATGGACTCACCGGGTTTGAGGCGCGCTTTGCTCAGGGCATGCACTGCAGTCGCCGACGAACACATCATGATGGCGCCCTGCTCGAAGGAAATCTCACTCGGAAGAGCGAATACGTTTCGACCCGGGACAGCAATGAAGTCAGCGTAACCGCCGTCGCGGCGTTTCCCGATCATTTGCACTTTGGCGCAGAATTGTTCGTTTCCGCGAAGGCAGAAATCGCAGGCGCCACAGCTAACGAGATAGTGGATACAGACGCGATCGCCCGGAGAAACGTCGGTCACTTCTTCACCAACAGTCTCAACTCGACCGGCGATTTCGTGCCCAGGAGTAACCGGCAAAGAATCAATCGAAGATATGCCGGCGCGGTAGTGCGCATCGGAGTGGCAGATTCCGCAGGCGGTGACACGGACTAAGACCTCGGACGCGCCGATCTCCGGGACTGCGATTTCAGCGTCTTCCAGAGCTCTGCCGAGCTGCATCAGGCGGACGGCTTTCATAGAAACAAACGCTGAACGCTCAACACTCAACGTTCAAGTGACCCGATCGATTCGTCTGATCTTATCGGTCCGCTCCGAAGAACCTTTGGGCGAGGAACATTCCCATCGCCATCGCGGGCACGAAGATAAGGGCTTCGATTCGGAGCGCGCCGAGGTTGGCCAGCGCTGGGCCGGGGCAGAAACCGCCGAGCCCCCACCCGACACCGAAAATTGCCGCGCCGATTACTAGTTGGCGATCAATCGGAGACGATCTGGTCGATGGTAGTTTGAGATTTTGATTTTGAAAACGGCGCAAGACCAGCATTCCGATTCCGTACACGGCTACCGCTCCGGCCATGACAAACAGCAGCGCCGGATCCCACGCGCCGAAGACGTCGAGAAAGCCGATAACGCGGCCAGGATCGGTCATGCCGGAAACCGCGAGGCCCGTTCCAAAAAGCGCGCCGGCCAGGAAAATGAGAAAGAAGCTTCGCGCCTTCATAAGACCGCCCGGTTATATATAAGGACGGTCGCCATCGCGACGCCCACAAAGATGAGCGTGGCGGCGATAGAATCCCTCGCACCCGTCCCGACGCCGCAAACTCCGTGACCGCTGGTGCATCCCCCGCCAAGACGTGTCCCGAATCCGACGAGCAAACCGGCAACGCCCGTGACAGCAAGCGGGCGCATTGGCCGAAAGAGCGCAGCACTATCCCAAAGCAAAAAACTCAGCGCCGCTCCCCCAATCAAACCAAGCAGGAACAGAAATCTCCATTTCTTGTCGGGCGTAGCTGGAATGAGAAGTCGACCGAAGACCCCGGAAATCCCCGGAATTTTTCCGCTTAGAACCGTGGCACTCAGACTGGCGAGACCGATCAGAATTCCTCCAATGAGCGCATGCCAGAGTGTGTAATCGTCCATGAGTTATCTTTGCCGCGGAGATAGCAATGACAGGATTAAGAGGATTTACAAGATTGAGTGGGGAAAGAGCCCTCTTTAGTTCTGAATAGTTTGTAAATCTGTCTGATCGCTTTTCAAAAGAATCGGACACTAAGGTCCCTCCCACATTAAGAGCCAGAAGGAGCGTCGCAGAGCTCCGTCCTCCATATCAACTAGTTAACTAGTTACGTCACGGGTGCTAATCGCACCCCACCTTACTTCGTCTCGGCGGGCGCAGCTGGGGCTGCGGGCAAATCGGAGTTCCAGATATCAGTTCCGCATTTCCATTTCCCGTCGGCCTGTTTCTCCCAGACTTCGACGTACTTGCCTTTGTCAGTTGTGGGCTTGCCGCTGGCGTCGTTCATG
This sequence comes from Chthoniobacterales bacterium, assembly GCA_035276245.1. Classification (GTDB taxonomy): domain Bacteria; phylum Verrucomicrobiota; class Verrucomicrobiia; order Chthoniobacterales; family UBA10450; genus AV69. Next base: position 3,645 of record DATELT010000165.1, on the reverse strand, counting down.
GTGAACTCATAGGTACCGCTAACGAAACCGAGATCGCCGGATTTCGCCGCTTCGGCTTTGGTCGCCTTCCAGCTAATAACCAGACCGGGGCTGGCAAGAAGATCGCCCCAAAGCTTCTTGATCGCGTCTTTTGTGGTCGCGAGTGGTGCATTTGGCGGCAAGACGGTGGCGTCGTTGGAGTAGTATGCGACTGTTTTCTCCAGGTCTTTGCTGGCGGCGGCCTTCGACCAGGCGTCATCGGCGTCACGAAGAGCCTTTTCGACATTTTTGTCGCCGGCCAGGCAGTCGGCGGCTGTGGCAAGGCCCAGTGTTAAAGCAATTAAAAGGATTTTCGGTTTCATAGAAGCGATCAAAGAACCGCCGCGGGGTTGGCGTCAAACCTTTTGTTGCGCCGCAGCTGGGGCGGCAAACCGCTCAAAGCCCAACATTCAACACTCAAGCTCGAACTAAGAGAGCGTAAACCCTTGAAATGATGTTGACGTCTTCCCCTGCTTCTGCCGGAATCGCGAGCATGATGAAAACTAGAATCGCAGTAGTTATTGTGACGCTGTCAGTTATGGCGACCGGAGCCTGTTTTGCGGCTAACCCTCACATAGGTACGTGGAAGCTTAACGAGGCCAAGTCGAAGTTGGCTCCGGAAATGGGCAAGAACACGAGTGTCGTTTACTCCGAACAGAAAGACAAAATTAAGGTCACGTTAGATGGCGTAAACAAGGATGGGACACCAAGACACAGCGTCTGGGTCGGAAAGTTCGACGGGAAAGCATATCCGGTGAAAGGAAAAAATATGCCTGCTAACTCCATTGCCTACCGAGTGATAAACGATCGAACCAATGAGGTTACGGCAATGAAGGATGGCAAGATAATGTGGTCGGGCAAGATCGAGGTTTCGGCGGATGGTAAATCGCGTACCGCCACAATTAACGGAACCGACGAGAAGGGGAAGAAATTCACCTCCAAGGCGGTTTACGATAAACTGTAAAGCTTAGGCGAGCTCAGGTTTCAGGGTTCAGAGGCAAACGAGTCGTTCGCCTCTGTTCTCGGTCTTAGGCTGCGTTCAGAATTAGGTTACCAAAGCGGCGCATTCGGCCAGCGCTTCGCAAGATAACTGTCGATCCCCCAGACACGCCCTGCGCGGCCAAGAAAAACAACGAGGGCGATGAAGAAGACGGCCGCATCCTCACTGTCTGGGGACCAAAACCATCGGCCTTTCGCCATCATATAATTCAGGAACAGAACCATGGCGATGGCCGCTCCAAGCCGCGTCATTGTTCCGGTGAGAAGCGAAACCGCAGCAAACATTTCGCCGGTCATTATGAGATAACTAAAAGTAGAAGCATGCGGCATTACTACTTGTTGCACGAAGTGGAGGTAGGGCGCGGAGGCGCGGCGCGTAGCTACGCCGCGCAGGAAGTCCAGCATTTCGTTCGCGAACGGCGTGTCGCGCGTCAGTTTGCCGAGGTCTGTTATAAACAGGATTACGCCGAGATAAATTCGCAGAATAACAAGTAACGTGCGCGGCACATAACGAGACACGGTTAGATCGCATTCTCTTACGTTGACTGACCCCAACTTTGCGTTCATCTGCCCTTTAACTCCCGGAGCACATTGCGATGTTTGTCATCTGTGCTGCGATTTTCGAGCCGGGCTTTTCGTTCTTCTGAAGTGGCGCCGATACTGGCCGGGCGGAATTTTTAGCGCGCGTTGAAAAACATTGCGCATGGAATTCACGTTTCCGAAACCACACTCCGCCGCGATCATCTCCATGCTATTCTGGCTTTCTTCCAAGCGGCGGCGCGCCGCTTCGACACGCAGTCGCTCGACAAACTTTGCCGGCGTCGTTCTCATCTCTTTAGTAAAGACACGGGCGAAATTCCGCGGACTCATGGCGACTCGTTGGGCCAATACCGGCACGGTCAGAGGCTGATCCAAGTGGTCGAGCACCCAGGCCTCCAGCTCGCGCAACGGTTTTCGATCGGTTCCTTGCAGCGAGAGCGCGGCGCTGAATTGCGATTGGCCGCCCGGACGTCGCAAATAGAGTACAAGATTACGCGCGACCTGCAGAGCCAGTTGCGAGCCATGGTCTTCTTCCACCAACGCAAGGGCGAGGTCCATTCCAGCCGTCACTCCCGCTGAGGTGTAAATATTTTTGTCGCGAACAAAAATCGGGTCTGGATCGACATCGGTCCGTGGCGCGCATCTGATCAGAGTCTCACACCAATTCCAATGGGTGGTTGCGCGGCGGCCATCAAGCAGGCGCGCCCGCGCAAGGAGCATTGCTCCAGTGCAAACCGAACCAACCCGGCGGGTTCGCGCCGCAATTTTCTTTAACCACCGCACCGCACCTCGACTCATCTTATTCTGCTCAATTACGTCGCCGCCGGCCACCAGCACGGTGTCGATTTTGCCGCGCACCTGCCGAAAAGTTTTGTTCGCACTGAAGCGTAATCCGCAGTTGGCGATTAACGATCGGCCCGCGGCAATGCTTACGACTTCGACTGAATAGATCGGAGGCGCGCCCGGATGATCTCGTAGATACATGTCGGATGCCCGTGCGAAAACCTGCAGCGGTCCGACGAGGTCGAGAATCTCCGTTCCGGATCCGGCCACAAACAAGATCCGCTTCGTGGCTCTTGCTCCGTTTAGATGGTTGTCACTCATCTTGTCGGCTTGTCTCTCTCGCACGAACCTTAGGACTTTTTATCGGCCGCAAGAAATTTCTCCGGCGCGGTGTCGAAGATTTTTTTATCGTCGTCCGAGCAGAAATAGTACGTCGCGCCTTTGTAGAGCGACTTGGGCGAAGTTTTTGGATCGACATCCATTCCACAGACAGGGCAGCGCGGATGCTCGGCCGTAGAAACAGGCGCTGCCGCGTAAACGTTATTCGAAGCCGGGTCCATCCAACCTTTCCCCTGATATTCCATTGTGTAAGCGGTGTTTTCCGCGACTTCGCGGCCGTAGTAGCGCTCCACTACGCGCAGCGCGAGATCGATTCCGGAAGAAAGCCCGCCCGCAGTCGCGAGATTTCCATTTTCAACGAAACGCATTCCACGTTTGAGCTCGATCTTTGGAAACTGCATCGCGAACGGCATGAATGCGCCGTGAAAAGTCGTCGCGCTTTTCCCATCTAGCAGACCAGTTTTGGCCAAAACAAATGCCCCGGTGCACACGGACATCGTCACGTCGGTATTTTTTGTCGCCTGCCGGATCCAGTCGAGCATCGCTTTGCTGGGCTCGCTCTGCGCCGGGATCACGATTACTTTCGGCGCTGGCGCATTCGCGAACGTGTAATCGGGAACGATCTTCATGCCGCCGCCAGCCTGAATCGGCGCCGTCTTGTCTGAGACGGTGTAAAGCTGAAACGGGTGATCGTTGCCGACCATGACGTCGCGAAAAACTTCCCAGGGCCCGCAAAAATCGATTACGACTGCGCCTTCTGAAATAACGAATGCGACCGGAATCGGAGGCGACGGTTTCGGCAGGTTGTGGTTGCTTTCTGCGGAATTTTGAGCGGACGCTACACTAATCAGGATCAAAAAGAGAACTGCCGCGATAAAGCCAACGTTTGTTGCGAGAGAAAGAAATTCTCTGCTTTTGATTGCCAGCGCTGATGTTTTCATGCCCGCACTTTCCGGGATTTATCCA
>DATELT010000164.1:0-3948 GCA_035276245.1 Chthoniobacterales bacterium | reverse complement strand
ACTCCGTGCCAAACCGTTCTCAACCAGTTGCTCGCCCAGATCGCCCGTTCGCGTTTGGACAAAAGCATAGAAACGTTGCATTCGGCTACGCCCGCCGGCGTCTTCCCAACACGTCCGCACTAGAAATGGCTCCGTCAGCTTCTCGCGCGTGAATTGTTTGGCCAAGTCCCCGACTTCCAACACTTGATCGACGGTAACTCCGAAGTATTTCGCCTGCTCTTCCACACGGTCGCGAAACTCGGCGCTGGTTTCAGGAGCATCGACAAAATAGAGCCGGAAAATGTATTCGTGTCCCTCGACGCTGATGTGGAAACTGTCGCCATCGTTCGGTCGTTTGATCAGATAATGACCTCCTTGCAACGTGATCCAAGGCCCATGAGCAAACGAATTCGTGATGCTCGCCACAAAAAGAAATGCGGTGGCGAGAAGAGGGCGGACGAACGAATGTTTCATTGATTAGATGATCGCTCTTCCTGCCGTTGCCAGATCTGCCTGCGGCCGATCGCAGGTATACCAATGTAACCACGCACCTCCAGTTTCTGGCCGCTAATAAGGAGCGTAAGGATTAGGTGATAGATCTTACCATTTTCTGGATCGAGGATTTCTCCGTCTTCCCACGAGGCACCGGTTTTTTTGGCACCCCATAAAATCGTCATCCCTTCGACGGGTTGATCCTTGCGTTCTCCTTCGCACGGTCGGCAGAGGGGATGCGGACCAGTGGGCGATTCAAGCACCTCCAGCACTTTGCCGGTTAGTTCGCCATTTTCTTCAGTGATTTGCACAATCGATTTCGGTCGGCCGGTTTTGTCATCGAAGGTTTTCCATTTTCCAACAGGCGAATCGTTCTCCGCCGCGGTCATTAGCGAAGCGCTCCCGAAAATTACCAGCAACAATCCGCGGATTATCCCGCTCATCGATGAGCACCAATTACGCCAGCACCTCGAATTGGCTCATCATTTTGAACATTTGATAACGGTCGGCAATTTCATCCTGATTCAATGTGCGCAGCCGTTCGAGGCTGAAGGCTTCCACGCAAAAACTCGCCATGACACTGCCATAGATTATCGCCTTGCGCAGCAGCTCAAAAGTAACGTTTTGTTTGGCATGTGCCGCCAGATAACCAGCGAGGCCGCCGGCGAACGTGTCCCCTGCCCCGGTCGGATCGTGAATATCCTCCAGCGGATAGGCTCCGGCGCTGAAAAATTCATCTTGACCGAAAAGCAAAGCCCCGTGTTCCCCTTTTTTGATGGCGACGTAACGCGGTCCATAACCACGAATTTTTCGACCGGCACGAATCAGGCTGGTTTCCTTCGTCATCTCGCGCGCTTCGCTGTCGTTCAAAATCAACAGGTCGACTCGCGGCAACAAGCCATCGAGATCGCTGCGCGTGGTTTCGATCCAAAGATCCATCGTGTCGGCGACGATAAAACGAGGCTGCTCCATTTGATCGAGGACGTGGGACTGCAACTGAGGCGCAATGTTTGCCAACAGGACGAAAGGTGTAGCGCGATAATTTGGGGGGAGCTCGGGGGAAAATGACTCGAAGACGTTAAGGGCGATCGACCGCGTCTGACGCGTGTTCAGATCCCAGGCGTATTCGCCCGACCAGCGAAAGGTTTTCCCATTCGCTCGCTGAACGCCAGTAGCATCGATTCCATGCGTCTTCCAAAACTCGAATTCTGTCTGGGGGAAATCATCACCCACGACGCCGACCAGATTCACTCGGGTAAAAAAGCTCGCTCCAAGAGCGGCGTAAGACGCCGAGCCTCCGAGTAAATCGGCGTGTTCCTCAACGGGAGTCTTGACGGTATCGAGCGCAATGGAACCGACTATGAGCAATGACATAAAGTCAGATGCCAGAAATCACAGACCGGAGACCGCTGACTAATTTCTTACAGGCACGAGTGTAGCCAACAACGTCGTTCGCTTGTAGCAGGCCGGAGACAATAACGACACCCTTCGCGCCAGCTGAGAGTACTTGCCCAAGATTTTCGAACTTGATTCCGCCAATGCAAAAAATGGGAACGGAAACGCGATTGCGAACCTCGTGAATTTGCGAGACCCCGATGGGCGGATAATCAGGTTTCGTGGGCGTGGGAAAAATTGGACCCAAGCCAAGGTAATCTGCGCCCTCGCGCTCGGCAGCCCTAGCTTGTTCCACACTGTGGGTTGATTTGCCGACAATAATTGGCCGCTCCGCTTGCGCGCGAACCGCTTCAATTGATTCGTCGTCCTGACCGACATGCACGCCCTGCACATCCACGCGCTGTGCGATCTGAGCGTGATCATTGGCGATGAGCGGAATTTCTGCCGGCGTGGTGAATCGCAAAAGTTTTTCCGCGATTAAGCTCAGTTCATCAACGCTGTAGTTTTTTCCGCGCAATTGCACCATATCGATTCCACCCGCGATCAATTTCTCTAGAATGTCCGGCGCATTTTCAGGACTGACGTAGCCGAGATCGATGATGCCATAAAGAAGGGCGTCTGCCGGCGAGCGCACTTTATTCGTGCAGACGGCCGGGCGTTGTGATCAATTCGAAATTGTCCGATGACATTAACCGCTCGACGAATCCGGTGTCGTATTTCCCCTGGCGAAATTCCATGCTTCGCATAATGGCGCCGTGAAATCCGACCGTGTTCTTGATACCAGTGATGTAGTATTCGTCTAAGGCGCGCCGCATTCGATCGATCGTGGATCCCCGTGATGCCCCGACCGCAATCAGCTTTGCGATTAACGAGTCGTAGTATGGCGGGACAACATATCCTGTATAAACGTGAGAATCCACGCGGATTCCGCGCCCACCCGGCGCGTAATAAAATGCAATCTTTCCTGCAGACGGCTGAAAATTTTTGGCCGGGTCTTCGGCGTTAATCCGGCATTGAATGGCGTGTAGTCGCGGCGAGGCGTGTGCAACATGTTTGGAGAGACGTTCGCCGGCGGCGATCCGAATCTGTTCCTTTACCAAGTCGCACCCGTAGACCTCCTCCGTAATAGTATGCTCGACCTGGATGCGGGTGTTCATTTCCATGAAATAGAAATGGCCGGAGTTATCGACCAAAAATTCCATCGTCCCGGCATTTTGATAACCGACGGCGTGGGCAAGTTTTACACAGGCGTGTCCCATTTTCTTGCGCAGTCCTTCGGTCATTAAGGGCGATGGACATTCCTCAATTACTTTTTGATTGCGCCGTTGGATCGAGCAATCGCGTTCACCTAAATGGACGATGTGACCATGCTTGTCCGCCACGATTTGAAATTCGATGTGGTGCGGATTGACGATGAGTTTTTCGATATAAACATCGGGGTTGCCGAAAGCACTCTCCGCTTCCATACGCGCCGCATGGAATGCCGGCACAAATGAGGCGTCGTTGTGGGCCACTCGCATACCGCGTCCACCGCCTCCTGCCACCGCCTTGATCATCACCGGGTAGCCAATTTTTCTTGCCATCTTAAGCGCGTCGCTTTCATCAGGAACAACGCTGTCGCTTCCCGGCGTAACCGGCACACCCGCCTTACGCGCATACTGGCGCGCCAAATTCTTGTCTCCCATTTTTCGCATCGCGCTGGCCGGCGGCCCGATAAAATTAATGTTGCAGCTTTCGCACACTTCGGCGAAGTGCGCGTTCTCCGCCAAAAACCCATAACCGGGATGGATCGCATCGACATCTCCCACTTCCGCTGCGCTCATAATGCGATCAATTTTCAAATAACTTTCCAAGCTCGGTGGCGCGCCAATGCAGATTGCTTCATCTGCCAGTTGCACATGGAGTGAATCCACATCGGCTTCCGAGTAAATTGCGAGAGTGCGAATACCCAGTTCTCGACAAGCGCGAATGACACGCAAGGCGATCTCGCCACGATTCGCGATTAAAACTTTCTCAAACATGATATTCGGGCAAGCGCTGCGCTTGCCGCCTTTGACTGCCGCGCCGTCCTCGGGCAGGCGG
>DATELT010000163.1:0-2097 GCA_035276245.1 Chthoniobacterales bacterium | reverse complement strand
GTGATCTTGGAAGCAAAGATGACACGGTGCGACTGGCCCTTTCGCACTCGATCCTGCGCGAGGGGTCAAAGGCCATTCGCGATGTAGAGGTGGCAGCGGAAGTGGGAGCCCGCGCGTCCGGTTTGGATAAGGCAAAACTGGCGGAGCGGGCGCGTTCGCCGGAAATCGAAAAACGGATACGTCAGAGCACAGTGGAATGGCAGGAGCTGAAGGTGAACCAACGGCCTACCTTTCTCATTGATACCGAAATTGGTGATCGCGCAATCTTTTCGGGTGTGATAAAGTTGGAGCCGATCGCTGCCACTTTGGATTCGATGATTGACGACGCTATCGCCTATGCCGCCCACGCCGCTCATTTCGGCGCGGCCCCTGCTGAATAGAATCACCTTGCGACTGTTCCATTGTGGCTACAACTTTCCTCCGGCTCGCGGAATTGCGGGCCCGGCGATGCTGTCTTCGCAGCGGTATCGATGTCGAGTGCTCTGTCGTCGTGTCCAAGCGATGGCGGAACTGCGAAAATGAAACCACGGCGATGCGCAGCACTCTCGTTTCGCCGAAAGGAGTCTGAATTCTGCAACTACAAGTTCGTGTAAATGGTCGAATTCGCGCCCGTGAAGTGCGGGTGATCATGGGATCGACTGGAGAGCAACTCGGCGTCATGAAGTTGTCCGACGCCTTACGCAAAGCGCAAAGTCTGGAGCTGGATCTTGTTGAAGTCGCGCCAACGGCAAATCCGCCGGTGTGCAAGATCATCGATTTCGGGAAGTACCGTTACGATATTGCGAAACAGGAGAAGGACCGGAAATCGTCGCCGGCGGCGAAGCTGAAGGAAATCAAGTTTCGGGTAAACATCGATGAGCATGATTATCTGACCAAGATTCGGCATGGCGAAGAATTTCTCGATCGCGGCAACAAGGTACGGGTGCAATTGCAATTTCGGGGGCGCGAAATGGCGCATCAGGAATTTGGGATGCAATTAATGGAGAAGGTGAAGAGCGACCTGGCCGGGATGTCCCACGTGGAGATGGAACCGAAGATGGCGGGCCGGAACATCACGATGACACTGTCACCGTTACCGGCGAACCGGCGCAAACGGCGATTCCAGCCACCGGTGGTGGCGGAACCGCTGTCATCCAACGGAAGTAACGTTCCGGGGAGATAAGAGGATAGTATCGGCTTCTCTGAGCCGTAGGCGAATTGGGGCGCGGACCTCGTGTCTGAGGGCAAGCAGGCGTCTCGCCTGCGGAGTCGGAATCGGCAGGCAAGATGCCCGGCGGCCCCACAGCCGGGACGGCTACGCTCCACGGGCAGACTTTGGCAGTCCGGAGACAGCCGTTTCTTGCGGAAGGCACTTGTTTCCCCGACACCATCTTCCGTACGAGTTGGAGACTTGAAAATTTTTAAAAATTGAGTGTCATACAAACCTTTCAGCCCCCTCTCGCAGTATGATCAGAGTTCAGAATCTGAAGAAATCATTCGGCCCGATTACCGCCGTTAATGGCGTCTCTTTTACGGTGGAAGTGGGCGAAGTGCTCGGTTTTCTCGGGCCCAATGGCGCAGGCAAATCCACCACCATGCGGATGATCACGGGGTTCGTTCCGCCATCGGAGGGCGAGGTGTCGGTGGGCGGATTCAATATGCTCGACAATCCGATTCCGGCGAAGCGCCTCATTGGTTATCTTCCGGAAAACGCACCTTCGTACACCGACATGACGGTGCTGGAATTCCTGAAATTCGCAGCGGACTTGCGCGGTTTGCGTGGTGAGGCCAGGACGCGCGCCGTTAATCGCGTGGTCGAGATGTGTTTTCTTGAATCGGTGCTGCACCAGAGTGTCGAGACATTATCGAAAGGGTACCGGCACCGGACCTGTTTTGCGCAGTCGATCATTCACGATCCCAAAGTGTTGATTCTGGACGAGCCGACCGACGGCCTTGATCCCAACCAAAAACATGAAGTGCGGACCTTGATCCGGGAGATGGGGAAAACGAAAGCGATCATTTTCTCCACTCATATTCTCGAAGAAGTCGAGGCGGCGTGGAGAAAACGAAAGCGATCATTTTCTCCACTCATATTCTCGAAGAAGTCGAGGCGGCGTG
>DATELT010000162.1:0-6576 GCA_035276245.1 Chthoniobacterales bacterium | reverse complement strand
CGGGCGGGTTGCATTCCTTTAATAACCATTCCTTGTGCCAAACGCCCTTGAGGTAGAAACGATTGATCTCAATCGCCCGGGCGATTCGGATAAACTGTCCCTACCGAGCAGACCCGTAGCCAGCGTGGGGGTAAGCGACGTCGGCAAATCACCACTGACGGCCACACACACCTTTTGTCATCCCGAGCGCAAGCGAGGGATCACACCTGTGGTCATTGGTCACACAAATTAGGATTGGTTCCAACTCCCGTCTTTGTGAGATCCCTCGTCGACTTCGCGACTCGGGATGAGGCGCGTTGAGAGCGGGAAGGTCAATTCACAAAAAACTGGGAGTATTTTGGCGGGGTTGCCGACTAATAGGGCAATGAAACGGTCGGCTTTGATTTTCGCAGCCTGTTTGTTTGGCGCTATTTTTCAGGTACGAGGGGATGGTTTCATCGTTGTCGAGCGCCCCATCATCGTTGAGCGCCCGTTCCTGATCCCTCCCGGTCATTTCCCTTTTGCGCCGCTCGAGGTGTCCAGTCATCACGTCGATGTCAAGATCGATGGCCAGGTAGCGGTTACTTCGATTGACCAGGAATTTTACAATCCCAACGATCAGCGCCTCGAAGGCATTTACATGTTTCCGGTCCCGAAAGGCGCACACATTGACAAGTTCAGTATTGAGATCGCCGGGAAGATGGTGGATGCCGAATTGCTGCGCGCGGACAAGGCGCGCCAAATTTACGAGGACATCGTGCGGAAGATGCGCGATCCGGCGCTGCTGGAATATGCGGGACGCGATCTATTCAAGGTACGCATATTTCCAATCGAGCCACGCAGCCGCAAGCCGATCAAGATTTCCTACACCGAACTGCTGCGCTGCGATGCCGGGACGGTGACCTATAGCTATCCGTTGAGCACGGAGAAATTTTCCGCGCAGCCGATTAAGAGCCTGAGCGTGAAGGTGGAAGTAAAAACGGAGCAGCCGCTCGCTTCGATTTATTCCCCCAGCCACAAGGTTGAAATCAAACGAGATGGGCCAAATCGGGCGGTCATTGGTTACGAGTCCAAGGACGAGAAACCGGATACAGATTTCCAGCTCGTTTATAGCTCGGAAAAACGTGATGTCGGTTTGAGTTTGATCACACACAAAGCCGTAGGCGAAGACGGTTACTTTCTGCTCCTGGCCGCGCCGACAGTGGCGACGGAAACCAAACCTGCTCCAAAAGACGTGGTCTTCGTCGTCGATACCTCGGGCTCGATGGCGGGCGCCAAATTGCAACAGGCAAAAAAGGCGCTGCAGTTCTGCGTCGAGAATCTGAACGCAGACGATCGCTTCGAGATTGTCCGATTTTCGACCGAAGCGGAATCGCTTTTCGGCAAATTGAGTGAAGCTGATTCCGCACATCGAAAGCGCGCGTCGAATTTCATTGCTGATCTTAAGCCGATTGGCGGAACCGCCATTGCCGATGCCCTGCAAACCGCGTTCAAGGCCCGCACTGAGAAGAGTGAGCGCCCATTCGTCATTATTTTCCTGACTGATGGATTGCCGACTGTTGGGACGCGTAATCCGGATGAAATCGTGGCGGACGTTAAAAAGGCTGGCGACGCACGCATTTTCTCGTTCGGGATCGGGTCGGACGTAAACACGCAACTGCTCGATCAAATCGCGGAGGGCACGCGCGCCTTTAGCCAGTACGTTCTGGAAAATGAAGACCTCGAAGTAAAGGTCTCGAATTTCTACACCCGAATCAAGGAACCAGTGCTGACGAATGTGCGCCTGGAGTTCGGCGGCGGGATTCGGATCAGCAAATTGTATCCGGCGCAATTACCGGACTTGTTCAAAGGCGATCAGCTCGTTCTGACTGGTCGATATACCGGTGCGGGCGAAGTCGAAGCAAAGCTCACCGGCATGGCCAATGGCCACGAGCAAACCTTCACCTACAAGGTAAAATTCGATGATTCATCTAACGATTATGTGGCGCGGCTATGGGCGACGCGGCGGGTTGGCTTTTTATTGGATGAAATTCGGCTTCACGGCGAAACCACCGAACTGCGCGACGAAGCCACCGACCTGGCGCGGCGCTACGGGATAGTTACTCCTTACACCGCCTACCTGATCGTTGAAGATGAAGATCGGCGCCGGGTACCGATGGCAGATCGTTCGATGCAAAGCATGAGCGTGGATGCTCCGGCGCGTGCGGAAGTATCGAAAGCCTGGGACGGATTCAAGGAGAAGAAGGACGGCGCAGACGCCGTGGCGAACGCGCGAAGTCAAAACGCATTCAAGTTTGCCGAGCAAACTGGATCTTCCATTAATTATGGTGCCGCCGAATCGCTCCGCGGCTTCGCTCTCAATGCACCCTCGGCTCCGGCGGAGTCGGATCGTCTGACGCAGTACACGCGGCAATCAAAGTTCGTGAACGGCCGCGCGTTTTTCCAAAATGGCAAGCAATGGATTGAGGCGACCGCGCAGAAGGCGACCAAGCGGCAACGTGTCCAGTTCAATTCCGAAGCCTACTTCGATCTTCTCAAACAACATCCTGAGGCCGCGCCATGGATAGCGCTTGGCCAGAACGTCCTGCTCGCGCTCGACGACACCGTTTACGAAATCACCGAATAAAATTATGAAAACAACCATTACATTACTCACGGCCGCGATTGCTTTCTCGCAAACAATCAACGCCAAAACCCAGATTACCGAGGCTAAACCGCGCATCGAAGTTTGCTTCGTTCTCGATACTACCGGATCCATGGGTGGCCTGATCGAGGGTGCAAAACAAAAGATCTGGTCGATCGCCAACGAAATGATCAGCGCGAAGCCGACACCGGAGTTAAAGCTCGGCTTGATTGGTTACCGCGATCGGGGCGACGAATACGTCGTTAAATCATTCCAGCTCACCGACGACATCGATTCGATTTATGCGCATCTACGCGATTTCAAGGCCGAAGGCGGTGGCGACGAACCGGAGAGTGTCAACGAAGCCCTGGCGGAAGCAATCGAGAAGATGCCGTGGAGTCAGGATCGCAAAGTTCTGAAGATTATTTTCCTTGTTGGCGATGCACCGCCGCACATGGACTACCCCGATGGACCAAAATATCCCGAGCTTTGCCGGATCGCGGCGAAGAAGGACCTGATCATCAATACGGTGCAATGCGGAAGTATCGCGGCGACGACTCCGATCTGGAAAGAGATCGCAAAGTCATCAGAGGGCAGTTACGCCGCGATCGCGCAGTCTGGCGGTGTGGCTGTGATTGCTACCCCGATGGATGACGAGCTGGCAAAGTTGAACAGAAAAATCGGCGAGACGTTGATTCCCTATGGCGACGCTGGTTTGCAGCGCGAAGTAGCTGCAAAACAAGCTTTCGCGGAACGCGCGCCGGCCAGTGCTGCGGCAGATCGCTTGAGTTACAACGCGAAGACGAAGAAAGGCGTGCAGGGCCGTGGCGAACTACTCGATGCGCTGGCTAGTAATGAGGTGAAACTCGAAGCCATCGATAAAAAGGATCTGCCGGCAGAATTCCAGAAGCTAACGACAAAGGAGATGGAAACGCGTATCGCGAAAACGCGCGCGGAACGGGATAGCTTGCAAAAGGAAGTTCAAGAGCTCGCGAAAAAGCGTGATGCCTATATTCAGGCGGAGAACAAACGGCTGGCGGAAGCTGGAAAGGGCGACGGATTCGACGAGAAAGTTGCTGAGACGATTCACCAGCAGGCAGAAAGAAAGGGCATTAGCTACACGCCGTGACGGAAAAGGAGCGCCGGCACTGTTCTTTAAGTTGCTCACCTGTCGCTCGACTTTGGGTGGATAATGCCACGTTGAGTAGTCAGATAGACGGCGAAACTGCCAAGCCAATGGCCGCCTTCGTAGTGCTCGCCGGTTACTGCGGCCAGGCCGGCGCGGCGGTGGGCGTCGGCCGTGGCTTGCAGAGCTGCCCGACGGGGATCATCTGATGGTAAGGCGGAGAGAATTCCTTCCAGCATCCAGGCGCGGCTCAAGTTCAAACCATCGAGGTGTGCGAGCTTTGGATCGCTGGGATCGGGCGAGACCGTGACTGGTAGCCAATCGGTGGCCGCTTTCGTTGGAATCTGCGGCATGAATTCTTTCAACCATTTGGCGAATTCATTTTGCGGGAGAACGCGACGCATTACGTCGGCTTCGCCTAATGAGGGAGAGAGAAAATCTTCACCGGAAGGTTCATAGGCGAGGGGGCAATTCTTGTCCGCGAGGAAAAATTTCTTCGCGGAATCGATAACGAGTTTCGCGAACCCTTCGTTTCCGGCGGTGCGAGCGTAATCCAGCATAAGTCCGAGACCGAACGCTGTCTGATCGTGTTCACCGATCCGGACGGGGTGAGACAATTTCGGGAGCCACGTTTTCAATCGATCGACCGCCGTCTCTTTGAGTGGACGCAAGTTTGTCCACATTTCACGAGCTTGCGGATCGTCCCACTCGCGCAGTTCAGTGCAGAGTTGGAGTAACCAGGATAACCCGTACGGTCGCTCGAAGCTGGCGCGGCCTGGCCCGCGAAGGTAGTTGGCTTCTTCTTTCAGGTTTTCAGCGGTCAGACTTTGCTTTAAGGCATCGCGAGCGGCGGTCGCAAACGGTGCGTCAGGAAAGGTGCGGAGCAATCGAACGAGCAGCCAATGTCCGTGAACCGATGAATGCCAGTCGTAGCATCCACAGAAAGCGGGTGTCAGCTTCCGCGGCGGTGCTACATCCGCGTCACTGTTCAAAACGTGGCTGATCTTGTTTGGGTATTCCTTGTGGACGCAGGCCAGGGCGAGCCTTGCGAATCGTTCCGCGGCTTTTTCATCAAACGATGGTGTCGTCGCGTTTTCGGCGGCTAGGGTGAACATCGGAAGGAAAATCAGCGCGGTGATTAAAATTCGCATCCTCTGAATGTAACCGGCCAAAGCGTGATTTGCGATTGCAGGACTCCGCGGTGCAGACAAGTTCCGGGCTCAACGAAAGCCCCCGCTATGGATTCATCAAAACCTATCTCCATCCGATCATCATCATCGCGGATCTGCGCCATGCTCGCAGCAATGCAAATCGCGGCTATAGCTGTTGCCGCTGAAAAGAATCCCTCACCAATGCCTACTGACAATCCTTTTCTCACTGAAAGCCCGCTGTCGTATCACCTGCCGCCTTTCGACAAGATCAAGGACGACCAATTTGTGCCGGCGACTGAGGCCGGGATGAAGGAACAGCTCAAAGAAGTCGACGCCATCGCGGCGAATGCGGACAAGGCCAGTTTCGAGAACACCGTTGTCGCGTTGGAGCGAACCGGACGATTGCTTGATCGGGTGCAACGGACCTTTTCGAATCTCAACGCCGCCGATACCAATCCCACGCGGCAGAAGATTGAGACGGAATTAGCACCGAAGTTATCGGCGCATCGGGACGCGATCCTTTTGAACAGCAAACTGTTCGCGCGGGTTCAGGAACTTTATTCCAGTCGTGATAAGCTAGGGCTCGATCCAGAATCGGCTTATTTGCTGGAGCGTTACTATAAAGATTTCGTCCGCGCGGGCGCGAAGCTCTCGGATTCTCGCAAAGAGAAGTTGAAGAAGATCAACGCCGAACTGGCGACGCTGCAAACCAAATTCGATCAGAATGTTCTCAAGGAAAAGAACGCCAGTTCAATCGTGGTCGATCGCCGCGAAGATCTGGCCGGCCTCTCCGATAACCAGATTGCAGCGGCGAGCGCTGCCGCCAAGGATGAACACAAGGAAGGAAAATTTGTCTTGCGTTTGCAGAACACGACGGGCCAGCCGGTGCTCGGATCGCTGCAGAATCGCGCGTTACGGCAACGCATCATGGAAGCGTCGCTTTCACGTAATAGTAAAGGCGGAGAATTCGATACCCGTGAGATCGTGATGCGCACGGCGCAATTGCGGGCGGAACGGGCCAAACTGCTCGGTTATGACAATCACGCCGCGTATCAGTTGGAAGATCAGACGGCGAAGACTGTGCCCACCGTGAACAGGCTTCTGGCTGATCTGGCGGTGCCGGCGGTTGCTAACGCCCGGCGCGAAGCGGCTGACATGCAAAAAATCGTCGACCAGGAAAAAGGCGGTTTCCAAATCGCTTCGTGGGATTGGGATTTCTATTCCGAAAAGGTGCGTAAGGCCCGGTATCAATTCGATGAATCGGAAGTGCGACCTTATTATGAATTGAATCACGTCTTAAATGATGGCGTTTTCTTTGCCGCGGGAAAACTCTACGGACTGACTTTCAAGGAACGCCACGATCTCCCGGTTTACCATCCCGACGTCCGGGTGTGGGAAGTGTTTGATGCCAACGGTCAGCCGCTCGCGCTGTTTCTAGGGGATTATTATGCGCGGCCTTCCAAACGCGGCGGGGCGTGGATGACTGCCTACGTCCAGCAAAGTGGTTTATTCGGAACCAAGCCCGTAGTAGCGAATCATCTGAACATTCCGAAGCCGCCGGAGGGCGAACCAACGCTGCTGACCCATGACGAAGTGCGGACCGCCTTCCATGAGTTCGGTCATGCCCTCCACGGGATGTTTTCGAACGTGAAGTATCCGCGTTTTAGCGGAACCAGTGTGCCGCGGGATTTTGTCGA
>DATELT010000161.1:0-2575 GCA_035276245.1 Chthoniobacterales bacterium | reverse complement strand
GGGCCAGGCGGTTGACTCCTCGGCGATCGTCACGATGCCGGGGAACCGTTCGTAGCAGACTTCGTTGAACCGTTTCAGAAAATAAACCGCATCGAGATTTTCGCGGCCGCCGAAAACGTTCGGGATCCATTGCCCCTGCTTGCGCGAATAATCCAGATAGAGCATCGAGGCGACTGCATCGACTCGCAGACCATCGATGTGATATTGGTCGAGCCAAAAGAGGGCGTTCGCGATGAGAAAATTCCGGACTTCGTTGCGCCCGAAATTGAAAATGAGTGTCCCCCAATCCATGTGTTCACCCTGACGAGGGTCCATGTGTTCGTAGAGGTCGGTACCATCGAATTCCGCGAGACCATGGATATCCTTCGGGAAATGAGCCGGCACCCAATCCATGATGACACCGATTCCGGCTTGATGACACCGGTCGATAAAATGGCGAAACTCATCCGGTCTTCCAAAGCGGCTGGTAGGCGCGAAGTAATTCGTCACCTGATAACCCCACGAGCCTTCGAACGGATGCTCTGCCATCGGCATCAGTTCGATATGGGTGTAGCCCATCTCGAGAACATACGGCAGAAGAGTGTCGGCCAGCTCCAGGTAACTGAGGAAACGATTTCCCTCCTCCGCCTTTCGCCGCCACGACCCGAGGTGCGCTTCATAAATGCTGAGCGGGCTGCGCGGCAAATTCTTCGACCGCCGTGCCTCCATCCACGCGCCGTCCGACCAGGCATATCGTGTCAAATCGTAAACCAGCGAGGCTGTTTCTTTGCCGTGCTGGCTGAAAAAGGCGAACGGATCGCTTTTTAAAAAAATCGCGCCTTGGCCGGTGCGGATTTCAAATTTGTAGTGGGCATTTTCGCCGATGCCCGGAATGAACAATTCCCATACTCCGCTGCCGATGAGCTTGCGCATGGGGTGAACCCGCCCGTCCCAACCGTTGAAATCGCCAACGACGCTCACGCGCTGTGCATTCGGGGCCCAGACCGCAAAGTAAACGCCCAGGTCTTCACCGACCTTCCGAACATGCGCGCCGAATTTTTCGTAGAGCCGCCAGTGTTGCCCTTCGCCGAAGAGGTGCAGATCGACTTCGCCCATGATCACGCCGTAGGAATACGGATCGCGCGTAATCTGTTCGCTACCGTCCCAGCGTTTGATCTTGAGGGTGTAAGGAACGTCGCGCGCACACTTCTCCAGCGTGGCTTGGAAAAGACCCTCGCCTTGAATTTTTTCAGCCGGAATGACCGCGCCATTGTTGTCGAGCTTGATCGAAATCTCGCGCGCATCGGGACGAAAAACGCGGACCAAAACGTCTTCGCGCAAACGGTGCGGGCCAAGAATGCGAAATGGATCTGGATGCGCACCGTGCAGGAATGCGCGCAGCTCGTCAGTCATAAGGACGGAAATGTCGAACTCTTTCATCGGCGAAGGGGCACCTTAATCCATAAAGAGCATACAGAAGGAGAGTGTTTCTCAAATCCAATCCTGTGAATCCTATTGGTCGAGTCTAACCCGCAGCTTGGAAAACCACAGTTCCACTGCGGATTAAATTTGTCTTTACGGCGCGTCGTTTCTAATTTCGCGCGCGATGCAGCGTCTTCTTCTCGCCATCGTGATCGTGCTCGCAGCATTGCTGCTGGCGCGCGATCCCTACGTGGAGAGAGCGGACGGATTTTTCCTCGACTGGCTTTTGCGAAATAGTCCGGCATCAGGCAAGCATGTTCCCCTTACAGTGGTCGAAATTGGCACCGCGCCGTTAATTGAAACGCCGCTTAAACAAAATTCGCAGGTCGGTACTACGGCGCCAGGCGGGAATGCCGGCGCAGTTTCGCCACTCGAGTTTGCGCTCTTTTTCCAGGCCATTCTCGATTTCAAGCCGACGATAATTGCTGTCGAACCACTCTTGAAATGGCGCGAGGGCAACAAGGACCAGGAACAGGTCTTTCTCGATCAAGCGATGCGCGTCCCGAAACTGCTGCTCTCAGCCGAGCTAACTTCCACGCCCGATCCGGATGCTCCACCCACGGAAATCCCTGGTTTTGTGCATGTAAGCGGTCGCCGAGGGGACCTTCCCACCTACACCGGAGTTCAGCGCCAGCCAGACGAAGATTTGCGACTAGTCTCGTCGCTCGGTTACATCAACTTGTCGGGAGAATCTGCCACGCGCGTTCCCTTGCTTTTCAACTATCGCGGTGAAGTCATTCCCGCCTTTGCCCTGCAGGCCTTCCTCGCCTGGGCACGCATACCAATGAGCGAAGTGCAAATTCAAATCGGCTCGCACATCGCCCTTCCGGAGGGGCGGAGGATTCCGATCGGTTGGGACGGGACGCTGACGGTAAATCCCAACGCATCGAAACTCGGACGTCGGTTCTCCTTAAACGAATTGCTACTTCTCGCACAGCAACGGCAACAAAACTCCCCGCTTCAAAGTCTGCACGACGAACTAATTCTTGCGTCCACTCCCAAGAATCCGCTGGCCCCGCCTGATGTGTTTGCTGCCGCTATTGCGACGTTGCAATCGAATCATTTTATTCGCCGAATCACCGTCGTCTTTGATTGCGTCGTAATCTTGCTCATC
>DATELT010000160.1:0-7717 GCA_035276245.1 Chthoniobacterales bacterium | reverse complement strand
ACCTGCTCTATCTTCGCCGATCTCAGCTCTAACGAAAAGTGGACGATTATTCCCGTCACGCTTCTGATGTTCGCGATCGGCATCGCCCCGCAATTTCTCTTCAACATTTTTAACACCACCGTTGTAGAGATGGCGCGGTTGATTGGCTGACGATCCGGCAATGAGCAAAACGATCATCCCCATCCAGCAAATTGCGAAATCGATTTATTTGCTTCGAGGCCAGAGAGTGATTCTCGATTTAGAACTGCCCCGACTATACTCCGTAACTACCGGTAACCTGAATAAGGCGGTCAATCGCAATCGGGAGCCGTTCCCAACTGATTTTATGTTCCAGTTCACCGCCGCAGAGGCGGACCATTTGATATTCCAATTTGGAAGATCAAATGGACGAGGCGGTCGACGGCACCCGCCCAATGCATTTACTGAAGAGGGCGCGGCAATATTGTCTAGCGTACTAAGAAGTGAACGCGCGGTAAGTGTCAATATCACAATCATGCGCGCTTTCGTAAAACTAATTCTTGAGACAAATCGCAACTTGGCGCAACAATTTGCCGAGCTGGAGAGACGAGTCGGTAAACATGACAACGAAATCTCTGCCATCATTACCGTCATTCGGCAGCTGATGGCTCCGCCAGAAAAGCCGAAACGCGAAATTGGATTTCATGTTCGGGAGCAAACGGTGCGTTATCGGACGCACAGGGGCCGAAATTCGCGCCCCTCTCATTCCTAACCCCTTTAACGCGCCTTGATCATAGCCTGGACCATTTACATCACATTCGCCGGGGCAATCGCCGCACTTTTTTTGCCGCGCACGTTTTCGCGCTGGATCGCACTCCTCACAACGGGGGCGGGTTTTGCGATTAGCTTTTCCGCGCTTTTCTGTCGCGATCTCGATCTCGCGCATTTTACCACCATCGTGCAGGTCCCCTGGGTGCCCGCCCTTGGCATGAACTACCATCTCGCGGTCGACGGCATCAGCCTGACTCTCGTTCTGGTCACTTCAATAACGGGAGTCAGCTCAGTGCTCTTTTCCTGGGACGTGACTGAACGGCCGAATGAATTCTTTTTCTGGCTCCTTCTTGTAGTTGCCGGCTCCTTTGGTGTGTTTCTGAGTGCCGATTTGTTTCTGCTCTTTGTCTTCTACGAACTGGTCATCGTGCCGAAGTATTTCCTGATCGCAATCTGGGGATCGACCAACAAGGAGTATGGCGCAATGAAATTGACGCTGTACTCGTTCTTTGGTGGTGAGTTCGTTTACATTGGAATTATCGCCGCCTATGTGAGTGGTGGTTCACTAGACTTAAATCAACTCGCGCGATTTCAATTCGATCCGCAACTGCAACAATGGGCCTTTCTAATTTTGTTCCTTGGTTTCGCCGTCCTTGCCGGCATCTGGCCATTGCACACCTGGGCTCCGACCGGTCACGTCGCAGCGCCCACCGCGGGTTCAATGTTGCTCGCTGGAATCGTGATGAAGCTGGGCGCTTACGGCGGCTTACGGGTGGCGATGAATCTCTTCCCACAAGGTTTCCAAATGTACAGTAAATGGATCGCGATTGCGGCCGTCATCGGCATTGTGTATGCAGCCGGGGTCGCCCTTCGGCAGCGCGACCTGAAATTCGTCATTGGCTACTCCAGCGTCAGTCACATGGGTTTCGTCCTTCTTGGCCTCGCTAGCGCAAACGTTCTCGGCGTGTCGGGCGCAGTGCTGCAAATGTTTTCACACGGCGTAATAGGTGCACTCCTATTCGCCGTGGCCGGACGAATGATTTATCGGCGGACACACACGCGCGACCTCGACGACCTGTCGCTAATGGAATTGAATCGCGCCCTTCCCTTTGCGGCGTTTGTTTTTGTCATCGCTTCCGCTGCCTCGATGGGCATTCCCGGCTTTAGCGGGTTCGCTGCCGAAATCACGATTTTGATTGGTGCGTGGAAAAGCTACCCACTCGCAGTTTGGATCACGGGCGCCGGCATGGTGCTGGTCGCGGCGTTTACTTTGCGTGCCCTAAAGAAAAGTTTTTTTGGCGACGGCGCGGCAAGCGTCCATCTGCAACAAGGCCGCGTAACGCTTGATCGGGATTGCAACAAGCTCGAGCGCATTACCCTTGCCGAAAAACTTGGCGCCGGTCTACTTATCCTCGCAACTGTCGTGATCGGCGTTTATCCAAAGCTACTGCTCGATCGTATTCAACCAGCAGTGGAAACCATGCGATTCCTGAAAACAGGAGGCTAAGAACTGTTATTTTTAACGACGTAACATTTTTAACGCTGTAACCATATCAATGTCCTACCTCGAACTACTCAAAATGGCGTCGCCTGAAGCGATTCTTACGTTGACCGCTTTGATTGTTCTCGCGATCGGAGCAGCGGCCGGGCGAAGAACTGTCGTGGCAGGGGTGTCGTCTGCAAAACCACAGGAACGTGTGGCCGGCACCGCGTCTGCCCCCTTGTTGCAAAACACTGCGGATACGGCGGCCGCCTCGACAGTGATCTGCATGCTGACTACCGTAGTAGGATTGATTATCGCAGCCGGCGCCATCGTATTGTTACCTTCACATGCAGATCTCTTCCGCGGCATGCTGGTCATTTCGCCGCTGAACTCGCTCTTCGAGATTATCTGCCTGGTCCTTGCCTTCTTTACTATCCTGCTCGCATCGCGCGAAACACCGAATTACGGCGAGTACATTGCGATCATGCTGCTCGCGACCATCGGTCTGCTACTTCTCGTTAGCAGCGAAGAATTACTCATGATTTTCATTGGGCTCGAACTTACTGGGCTGTCGCTTTATCTCATGACTGCGTTCGATAAAGGCGATATCCGGTCTGCCGAAGCCGGGCTGAAATATTTTCTCTTTGGCAGTACCGCCAGCGCTTTTACGCTTTTTGGACTGAGCCTGGTTTACGGAGTGGCCGGTAGCACGAGTCTTGCGGCCATTGCGGACAGGCTTAACGCTGAGGCTCTGTCCCCGCTGCTTTTTGCCGGCCTCGCTATGACCCTGGTCGGTTTTGCGTTCAAGATTGCTGCGGCTCCTTTCCACCTCTGGGCGCCGGATGTCTATCAGGGCGCGCCAGTTTCCAGCGCCGCTTTCATCGCTTCAGGATCGAAGGTCGCGTCGTTCGTGGTGCTCGGGAAAATTATGCTCGTCGGATTCAGTTCAATTCACGGTAGCGCGGATTGGCATGCGATGGTGGCCGGCTGGTCGCCCGTCTTAGCGGTCTTATCGGCGTTCTCGATTCTGATTGGCAATTTCGTGGCCCTGGTCCAAAACAATTTGCGCCGATTACTCGCCTACTCTGCTGTCGCTCACGCTGGTTATACCTTGCTCGGAATAATTGCCGGCGGACGTGAAGGTTTTGGCGCAACCTTGTTCTACACCACGATCTACGCTTTCACTTTGGTCGGCGCGTTCGGTGTTGTTGCGCTGGTGCGACGCGAAACTGGCGGCGACGATTTAGAAAATTTTGCGGGGTTATCTGCGCGCTCGCCCTTACTCGCTGGTTGCATGGCGGTCTTCTTGTTGTCACTGGCGGGCCTTCCGCCGCTCGCCGGATTCTTCGGAAAATTTTATCTCTTTAGCGCCGCTTTAGGTAGCGGTGCAAATCACGGCCTTCTTTGGCTCGTTGTTGTCGCGCTGTTCGGCAGTCTGATCTCGCTTTACTATTATCTCATCGTTTTGAAGCTGATTTTCCAAACGCCAAAGGTCGAAAAGTTTAGTGCCTCTCCGATCGCATACAGTACACTTTCCAGAGTGACAATCGCGCTCGCTGCTGCGATCGTACTATGGCTCGGGATTGCGCCGCAAATTCTGGTCGCGCGCATCCTCGCGGCGCTGTCCTGAGTCGGTGCGAGCGCACTTGCCGCAATCTTCTTGCTGGTCTTTACTCAATGCAAACGGGCGACATTCGTAACAACCCGGCGGCATCACAGAATTGGTTGTTTTTTCAAAAAATTGCGTGACCAATCGTAGAGGAGCACGGTATTAATCAAAATGTGCATCGACACCAGGAAACGCAATACTTTCATGTGGCGTGAAACCCGGCAGCGTTAGTCAGTTTATTGATCGCCATTACCGGCACTTCAACGCCGCCGTCCTGAAGGACGCGGCTGACGCCTACATCGCGCATCTTGAGCGAGGCGGAAAGATGATGATCACCCTCGCCGGCGCGATGAGCACGGCTGAGCTCGGTGCCTCACTGGCGGAAATGATTCGCCAGGACAAGGTCCACGCTATCACCTGCACCGGAGCGAATTTGGAAGAAGATCTCTTTAACCTTGTTGCCCGTTCTCAATACGAGCGCATTCCCAACTACCGCGAGCTTACCCCGGAAGCCGAGGAAAAACTGCTTAGCCGTCATCTGAATCGCGTTACCGATACCTGTATTCCGGAGGAATACGCCATCCGTAAGATCGAGAAGATCATTATGGAAGAGTGGATTGAGGCTGATCGGAAGAAGCAACGTCGATTTCCACACGAATTTCTTTTCAAAATCCTGCGCGAATGTCGGCTCAAGAAATTCTACGAGATCGATCCCGGTGAGAGTTGGATGATGGCTGCCGCTCAAAAAGACCTCGCGATATTCGTGCCCGGTTGGGAAGATTCCACCCTGGGAAATATCTACGCCGCTCGCAATATCACCGGTGAGATTGGCGATGTGCACACCGTTCGTTCCGGCATCGAATACATGATCGAACTTGCCGACTGGTATCGGCGCGCCTGCAAGGACTCTTCGATCGGATTTTTTCAGATCGGCGGCGGTATCGCCGGCGACTTCCCCATCTGCGTCGTGCCGATGTTGAACCAGGACGTGAAAGGGGCCGATGTTCCGGAATGGGGTTACTTCTGTCAAATCAGCGATTCCACTACCAGTTTCGGTTCCTATTCGGGCGCCGTCCCTAACGAGAAAATCACTTGGGGGAAACTGCGCGCTAGCACGCCAAAATACATTATCGAGTCCGACGCCACCATCGTGGCCCCCCTGATTTTCGCTAAGATACTCGGCTGGTAGGTTCGCTGCTGCGCGCCATCGAGCCGAAGAAATCCCCCAGACGGATCTCGAATCGTTGGATCCTTGTCGTAACATCAAAGATGGCAACCCGTGATTCGTTAATCGCTGCGGCGGGACGTCTGCGCGACGCTGTCGATCAATTGCGGTTCGCGGCGCCAGTGACACACGTTTATAACCCGCTCGGCTACGCCTGGCGTGCGCATGAGATTTACCTCCGTCGCTACGGGAATGGTCGGAAGCGGGTGTTATTCCTCGGAATGAACCCAGGGCCGTTTGGCATGGCGCAAACGGGCATCCCATTCGGAGAGATCCCAGCCGTACGGAATTGGCTCGGCATTAAAGCGACAATTCAGCGCCCGCCGGCCGAGCACCCCAAGCGGCCAGTGCTGGGATTCGATTGCAGGCGCAGCGAGATCAGCGGGCAACGTTTATGGGGCTTATTTGCGAAGCGTTTTGGCGTTGCCGAAAAATTCTTCCAGGAATACCTCGTAATGAATTATTGTCCCCTCGCATTTATCGAGAAGGGCGGACGCAACCGAACTCCCGACAAATTGCCGCCGCACGAGCGCGTTTTGCTTTTCGCCGCGTGCGATGAACATCTGCGGGAAGTTATCCGCATACTCGAACCGGAATGGCTCATCGGCATCGGTGATTTCGCTGGGAAACGCGCACGCGATGTCATTCCGATCATCGCCAGTGCGGCATCGGACCCGCCGCGGCTCGGCCAGATTTTGCATCCGAGTCCGGCATGCCCTGCTTCAAACAATGACTGGGCCGGCATCGCCAGTGCGCAATTGCGCAACCTTGGCGTTTGGAAATAGGCGGTTAGCCGCCGGCAGTGGTCGCGACCGAGACGCGGCTAGTGCGAAAAAGAAGGTTAGCAACGGCGAATGATCCC
This sequence comes from Chthoniobacterales bacterium, assembly GCA_035276245.1. GTDB lineage: Bacteria > Verrucomicrobiota > Verrucomicrobiia > Chthoniobacterales > UBA10450 > AV69. The sequence goes on along the minus strand of DATELT010000160.1, from coordinate 1,809 downwards.
AATAGTCTTGATCAGCACACGCATGGGAATCCATGAAATGGGAAACGAACTCCGCTAGGAGCAGGGACATTTACATTGCCTGTCATCGTGCGAAAGCGTGTGTTAGATCGGTAGGTCGGTGGTGTTGAGAGCTTCCAATTCCGCACTCCGAAAACGCCGGTCCGGCTCGGACTAGTCGTCGGCTGTTTCGACGTGATAACGCACTTCGATGTCGGCCTCGCCAGTGGCCCGTTTTGGTCCGGTTGATCCCGGTTCATCCACAAAGTCAGGCTTGTACCAGGGCGACCATTGGTGATATTTCTTCGGCATCGGGTTCGCCGGGAGACGAATGTTGTAAAGACGGGCACCGCCATTTGGAAACTTTAGTGCCAGCAAACGGTGTGAGGTCCGATAGTAGAGCGGCACATAACCGCGGCGAGTCGCTGCCTCGTCGGGTTTCTCCAGGATCACATCAGCCGAGTTCCTATCAGTCGTTAACTCGGCGGTAGCGTCGGCAAAAATCGCGATGTTTGCCGGCGACCGTAGCTCGAGTCGAAGGAGAGGTTCCGGCCCATTCAAATTCAGGACATGCGGCTGCATCGAATACCAGATGCCAACCACAGACGCAGCTGACACGATGATGAGAGCGAACGCTGCCATGCCACCGAGGAGAACCTTCACGCCGCGGACACCCCGTCTCCGCAAAATCAACCAGACCGTAGCGACAAATCCTAGCACGCCTGACAACAACCCGATCGCGATTGCGAAATATCCGGCTTCGCCTTCTCTCGCGGAGATATGCAGCGGACCCGCCGCTAACAAGCTGGCAATAGCGGCTCCAAGGAAAGCGACCACGGCGAAACCGACCAGTCCGGCAACTGCCGCGAGTATGATCGATGAAAACGCTAGTTTGTTTGCGCGCTCAACCATGCTGCAAGGATAATGACCCCCCTGTGCGAAGGCGAACAGAGGAAAATTCCGTTGTTCCCAACCGGCGTTGGAGCGGGGAGTGGCGTGGTGCCGTAAACGCGCCTAACGAAAATTAGACGTTCGCCATCGGCGCAATTGCGCGCCAAGTTTCGAGTCTATGAGAACGGTTTTTTGCTTGGTCCGGATTCTGACGCTTTTCACCGCCCTTTGTTCTTGCGCCGCGTTCGGAGCCGGTGCCCAACCGATGATGAAAGCAGTGGTGGCGCATGAGTATGGCGCTCCGGAAGTCTTGAAGGTTGAAGAAATAGCGCGACCGGAGCCGAAGGAAGACGAATTACTCGTGCGCGTGATTGCAAGCGGAGTCAATCCAGCCGATCCGCTTACACTCAGCGGCAAATTCGCGAAGGAGTGGGGGACCCATTTACCTTTGATTCCGGGTTACGAAATCGCGGGGATTGTAGAAAAAACCGGGGCGACGGTGACAAGCCTTAAAGCCGGCGACGCTGTTTACGGTTATCCAACGTTCGGCGGTGGCTGGGCCGAACACGTCACGGTCAAGGAATGGGAAGTCGCGCCGAAACCGAAGTCGCTTAGCTTTGCCGAAGCCGCGGCGGTGCCGATGGGTGCATTGACCGCATGGCAAGCGCTCGTTGACGCGGCGCAGCTGCATGAGGGACAAACCATTCTCATTCATGGCGGTTCGGGTGGTGTCGGCAGCTTCGCTATTCAAATCGCAAAAGCGCGTGGCGCTCGCGTGATCGCAACGGCATCAACCGCAAACCAGGACCTGCTCAAGCAGCTCGGTGCGGATGTGGCGATCGATTACACGAAGCAGAAATTCGAAGAGATCGCGAAAGACGTTGATTGTGTGCTGGATCCGGTCGGCAAAGACACGCTGGC